>JASBVV010000001.1 GCA_029960885.1 Kyrpidia sp.
TGGTCCAGGAGCTGGAGGCCGCTCTGGAAGGGGCGGGACTTCCGGCTTTCATGGTGGATCGCGGCGGCGACCCGGGTCCCGATGGGCGGGTGCGCAGTCTGACCATGCATCGCAGCAAAGGCCTGGAGTTTCGTGTGGTGTTTCTCTGCGGAGTCAATGAAGAAGTTGTCCCGCCCGGAATTTCCGGGTATCGCCAAGGTGCGCGTGGAGATGATCCGATGGTCGCGGATTTGGCTGGGGAAGAGGAGGACCGCCGGAAGGAGCGGATCAGCCAGGAGCGCTGCCTGCTCTATGTCGCCGCCACCCGGGCCCGGGATCGGCTGTATGTGACCTCGTACGGACGGCCGAGTCCGCTGTGGCCGTAGTGAATACGTTTCATAGCCCGCGGCGGGGCGCCCCGTCGGTGAGGTGCACGTCGTGCGGACGGCACATCCAGAGCACCCGAACCCCGACCTGCCAGGGGGCCCCGGGGCTCCGGGCACGTCGGGCCCATGGGCGTTGCCATGGTGAACCACGCGGCGTCGGCGGTCTCAGACAATGCCCCTTTGACCGTGCAATGCATCAAGGTGGGGGTGTCAATGATTGATCCCGACATACCAGGAAATCATGCTCCCGCTGTTAGAGGAGCTGGCGGATGGAAGAGAGCATACATCCGCGGATTTATATCAGGTCTTGGCCAACCGCTTTGGTTTGACTGAGGAAGAGCGCACGCAACTGATGAACAATGGACGCCAGCCCCTGTTTCATAACCGAGTCGGTTGGTCTGTGACATACTTGAAAAAAGCCGGTTTGCTTCAGGCGCCGAAACGTGGGTCATATCGCATTACGAATCGGGGGCAAGAGGTCCTTAACCAAAAACCGGCGTCCATCACGGTAGACTACCTCATGCGGTCTCCTGAGTTTGCCGAGTTTCGGTCTGGAAATTCCGATAGTGGCACCAAGCTGGATCAAGACTATTTTCTGGATGACTAGGCCGTTGGGCTTGCCTTGATTCGTCGGAGTTTTCGCCTACATCCCGGATGTACCTGAAGGGGCAAGGATCTCGTCAGAAGCCAATTTGCATGGTCCACCCCGCCCCGGGGCCGACCGGGTCACGGGTCTTTTCGGCTCAACGGGTGAAGGGTGACGGTGACCCGGACGGCGTATTCCCGGGCGCAGTTGGGGCAGCGCCAGAGGCCCACCGGCTCGGGGTCGTACATCCCCACTTCCAGATCTTCAGGTACTTCATAGTAGTCATGGCGTTGGCAGGCCGGACAGACGACAAAGATTTCCATATCGCAATCCCTCCGGAGAGAAAAAGCCGCTGTTCAGCGGCTTCATTCATGACGACCGATTCCCAACCGGCACCGGATGTCGATCGGATCGGCCTATGCTTCCGGTGTCCGGCAGATCGGTCTGCACCCTGGTGCGGGACGGGACGGCGCGCGGGACAGGCCGGACAGGCCGATGCCGGCAACCGGGCGCTGTCTTGAGAAAAAGCTCACGCGTCTTCCCCGACCGCGGCCTCGTAGGCGCGCACCACGCGATTCCATTCGTCGTCATCCTCGATGTCCACCAGGTACTCTTCCCCGTCCCCGGCGGTGTCGATGCGGAGAACCACCCCGTCTCCTTCGGGGTCGTCGCGGGGGACCAGCACCGCATATTCCTTTCCTTCCACCTCGATGACCTCGACGATCTGAAACGCCCGCTCGTTCCCCTCTTCGTCCTCCAGAAGGACGGTGTCATCCTGATCGCCATGTTCGTTGTGCACATGATCGTCGTGAGGCACGGATGCCATCGACTCCTCTCGCGGAATTCGCCTCATCATACCACGTTTATCCGCTTGCCGGCAAGCGGATGTGGGGCCCGGGAACCGGATGCGCGAATGCAGCCAGGCACAGGACGGTCCCATCGGTTTTGCGGGCGGATGAGCGGATCGGAGTCACAGCCGCGTCGGGCCTGCGGTCCGGCGAATGTGGGACCCGGCCGCCCGGCGTGCCGAACGGCGAGCGGCCGGGTGCCCGGTAAAGGAGCTGTCCCGGAAGAGGCCCCACCCCGCAGCCCACCGGCGCCCGTCGTCCGGACGGACAACCCGGAGCGGTATCAATTGCAGTCGCAGTCGCCCGGCGGCGGCCCGGGAGGGTCTTCCATCGCGGACATGATGGTCCGGGTCACTTCCTGAAGGAGGTCATTCACCCGTTGTTGGGCCTGCTGGAATGCCGCCACTTCGGGGATCGCCTCCAATGCTTTCAAGATTTCGTCAACGCTTTCCTCCAGCGGACGCACATAGTCTCCCGACCCGTGGCGCCTCAGAGAGTCGAGCTGTTCCTGCTGTTCCCGCAGCCGCCGCAGCAGGACCTGGGCTTCGGCGTTTTCGTTCAACGCCTGCTCCGCTTGGCGATAGGCCTCCACCTCGGGAGAATCGGCGATGAGCAGTCCGAGCTCGTAGGCTTGCGCCCACAGTTCATTGGGATCCAAAGCCAAGATCGTTCCTCCTCACCATCGGTCCGTCAAGTTCCTTGCAAAGGCATTTTGAACGGCACGGCCCGCGGTGCGGCCGTCGGCCGTCTCTTCCGTTTCGATTGTATTCCCCCGCCGGTGCCGGGTGCAAGGCCGGTGTGCGGGACAATCCCAACCGTTCTGTGCGGTCTGTGCGGACATCCGGTGCCGGGGACAATCGGAACCTTTTCATGACGGGGCCGCGGCGATGGTTCTTCGACTTGACGTCCGCGGTACATTGTTTTTATGCTTATGGGGGAAGCGTAAGGGAAAAAGGAGGCGGGACGTATGCTTGGAGTATTGGCTGCCGCGGTGGCGGTGATCGCATTAATGTTTATGTGCGCATCTGTGACCAAGGAGAATACGGAACGCGCGATTCGCAAGCAGTACGAATCGTGGAAACGGTGAACGGACGTCGGCGGGGCGTGTCCCTGCCTTTTTCGCGCCGGGGAGATCCATTGGACACGGGGAGGGGGATTTCGCGGTGATGTTCACCTTCACCAAGGCCCGGCCGTACGCCTTTTTTTACGGGGATGCGCATCTGGTTCTGTGGAAATTCGATCGGGATGGTCGAAGAGATCTGTATGTGATTCACGAAGGCGAAGACGGCACCGCGGTCCTTGAGTATCCCGGGGAAATGTTCACCGAGCGCGTGTTGGACGAGATCGGGGATGTCTTTTTCCTGTCTGTGCCCGGCGAAACCCGCACCATTGAGGCGGCGCTGGGGGCGGTGTTCGAGCACGGCGGCCGGCGGTACGGGGCCTACTACGACCGGGCGGAAACCCCAGTGCCAACGGTCTGGTTTTTCCGCATCGACGGCGATGCGGGCAGCTCGAATGTCAAGCCCTTGGACGAGAACGAGCATCGCGAGATTTCGGAAGTGTTTGTCGAGCGGTACGGAGAAGTGCTCCGGATCGGTCATGAGGTGCCGGCGGGGGGCGCACAGGACCCCGGGAACGGGGAGGATCTTGGGGACGTACCGAATCCGTCGCCCGGCGGTCATGCTCATTCCGGAAACGGGCGGACGGAGGGGGGTGCGGCCGGTCGTCCCGGGCCCGGACATGGAAGATGAGGCGGCGTGTTAAGAAAAAAGAGCCGGGGGATCCCGGCGGGGGCCTTTTCACTCTTCCAGTTCTGCAAGAGCTTGGGCCCACCGGAGAAACGCCCCGCGGTCCCGGCGCTCGAGCGCCTCATCGATCCGGTGCATCAATTCGTCGCGTTTCTGCACCCGTTCCTCGATCTCTCGAATGACCGACGTCACCGCATCGGGAAACTGGATCTCCGGAAGATTGATGAACACATACAGGGTTTGCTCCAATTCAAAAAATCGCTGCAGTGCTTCGAGGATCTCCGGAGGTTGACTCAACTTGTTCACGCGCCCGTCCAAGGGCAGCCTGGCGATCATGCCGTGCCTCCCGATGATGAGCAGAGGCACATGCTCCAGGATAATCGACGTGATCTCCAGCTTCTGATGATGCTGTGAGAGCAGCTCAATGACCGGGCCGGCTCCCGGGGGGAGTATGCGATTCTTTAACGCAAGCAATTGCTCCTTGGCTACCATCGCTCCACCCTCCTATCGGTATATCCGACGGGGAAAGAAAACTCGTTCTTATGTACCATCATACGCAGAATGGGGTCGTTGGACAACCCAAATTTCGCGAAAGATCGGTCGGGTCGCCTGCGGCGTGCGGACCGGCCCGGAATGAACGGAGGGATCTCCCGATGGACTGGTTCGACCTCCCGCTGTTCCCTTTGCATACCGTCCTCTTTCCGCGCCAATCCCTGACCTTGCACGTGTTCGAACAGCGGTATCGCACCATGATGGAGTGGTGTCTTCTGCAAGAGGTGCCTTTCGGAGTCGTGCTCATTCAGGCCGGGGACGAGGTCGGCAATGAGGCGGTTCCGCACCGGGTCGGGACCGTGGCCTGGATTCAGGAACTCACCCAATTCGCCGACGGCCGCATGATGGTCAAGGCGGTGGGGCGCCAGCGATTTTTCATTCTGTACAGCGCTTATGACGGTCCCTGTCTCACGGCCCGGGCCCGCCCTCTTTATGATCGCGAAGAGGCGTTTCGAGAGATCGAGACCCTGGTAGCCCGGGTGAGAGCGCAGTTTCATCATTACTGTGCGGCTCGCCGGCCGCAAAATCAAGCGTCGTGGCACATTCCCCGGGATCCGGCCCGACTGAGCTGGGTGGTGGCCCAGACCCTGGAGCTTGACGCCATGGAACGGCAGCGCCTGTTGGCGTCCACCCGGGCGAGCGAGCGGCTGCTGGTACTCTCGTCGTGGCTCGATCACGCCCTTCATCAGATGAGCCGATCGGAGCGGGGAGGGGGCGAATGCGGATGATCCCCTTCACGGACGATGAGATCGGGGCTATTCAGTCATCGGCCCGGCGGGATGCCGCCCACTGGGGTCCGTTGATGGAGGAGCGGCTCCGGGCCTGTGTGGCGGCGGGTTGCCGGCGGGAGCTCCTCGACCGTTTACTGGAGGCGGCGGCAGGGTATCATCAGGCAGTGGGGCGATTGGTCTGTGCCGGTTTGGTGAAACAATTTACAAGCCCTCCCCTCGATGATACCATGGGGACGGAACGGGACGATCGTTGAGAAAGGTGTGTGACGGGTCTTGAAAAAGGCGCTGCTGATCACCGATGTACAGGAGGATTTCTTGGGAAATACCCTGGATTACATTGAGACCCTCTGCCAGAAGTATTTGGATGAACACGGCAATGAGTACGATCTGATCGTTTTAACCCGCTGGGTGCACGAGGACAACCGGGACGAAGACACTCTGCTTCTTCATCATGACAAAGCGGAGATTGTGGAAAAGACCACCTACTCCGCATTCATCCCGGAGGTTCGGGAACGATTGGAAAAGGCGGGTGTTGAGGAGGTTCATCTGGCCGGGGTCGACTCCGAGACCACCATCCTGGCGACCATGTTCGATCTGGTCGATGCCGGTTACAAGGTCAAGATCCTTCAGCGGTTGTGCGGATCGTACTTTACTCACGGCTCCAATGCCATGGCGTTGAAGGTGGCCGGGCAGGTGCTCGGTCAAGAAAATATTCTTTACGTCGGCGGGGACCGGGTCTGGCTGTGACGTCCGTGCCTTGGCCCCTCCGGCATAATCCCCGGGCCGCGGCCGCAGAATAAGGGAAAAGCGGCGAAGGGGATGAAACATGTCCTGGATTTACTGGGCAGGACTGTACGAAAGCAAGTTTGAGGCCTACTGCGCCGTCATGTGGGTGGAGGGCGATAAGCGCATTCACGGTCCCCATCCACCCAAGGAAGTCGAATTGTATCGGACCAGTCGGGGGAAATTCGGAGTCCGGTTCCGCTGACGCGCCGGATGTGCAACAGTTCGAAAAGCGCCACTTTTGCAGTGGCGCTTTGATTTGACCATTTTTGACCTTTTTCGTTTCATATGGCATAATGAGCGCAGGATCACATGGGAAAAGGGGGACCGGGGATGTATTTTGTACCCGTTGTTGTAGAGCAGACCAGTCGGGGAGAACGTTCGTACGATATTTATTCGCGCCTTTTGAAGGATCGGATTATTTTTCTGGGAACGCCCATCGACGACCAGGTGGCCAACTCGGTGATCGCCCAGTTATTGTTCTTGGACGCTGAAGACCCGGAAAAGGACATTTCCCTTTATATCAACAGCCCGGGGGGATCGGTGTCGGCGGGGATGGCGATTCTCGACACGATGCAGCATATCCGGCCGGATGTGGCGACCATCTGCGTGGGAATGGCCGCCAGCATGGCGGCGGTCCTGTTGGCCGCCGGCGCCAAGGGCAAGCGCCGGGCGCTGCCCAACAGCGAAATCATGATTCACCAACCTCTCGGAGGAGTCCAGGGCCAGGCGGTGGACATCAAGATCCACGCCGACCGCATTCTGCGCATTCGGGAAAAACTCAACCGGATTCTGAGCGAGCGGACCGGACAGCCTCTTTCGCGCATCGAGGAAGACACGGACCGGGACCGGTTTATGTCCGCCGATGAAGCCAAAGAGTACGGTCTCATCGACGACGTGATCCGCCGATGAACGGTCGGGACGGCCGGCCGCCGGTTCGGGAGGGCGCGGCCGCCGCTCCGCCGGTCCACGCGGCGCCATGGGTCCCTCTCAAGGACCGGTTGGCGGAACACATCCGGCGCAATGGCCCCATGACGGCGCGGGAGTTCATGCAATGGGCCCTGTACGACCCCGCGGACGGGTATTACATGAAGGAGCATGCGGTGTTCGGGCGGGGCGGGGATTATTACACCGCCCCGGATATTCATCCGGTGTACGGGAGAACCCTGGCGGGCTGGATGACCGAGCGCACCCGGGAACTGGGGTGGCCGGATGTTCACGTGGTGGAGTTTGGGGCGGGGACCGGGCGGTTGGCCGCTCAGATCCTGGAGAGTTGGCAGCGGCTCGACCCCGGCCCGCTGCGGTATTCCATCGTGGAGTTGTCCCCGGCCTGGCGGAGACATCAGGCTGTGGAGCTGGCCCCGTGGGGATCGGCGGTGGCTTGGCCGGAGGAAATGCCCGTTGTCGACCGGGCCGTGGTGATTGCCCACGAATTGCTCGACGCCATGCCGGTCCATCTGTTGCGACGGACGGCCCGGGGGCTTGAGGAGGCGTGGGTTGACCTGAGTCCGGAGGGCCGGCTGATTCGCCGGTATGCCCGCGCTTCTTCCGAGGGCCGGTCCGCATGTGAGCAGTGGCGGCCCGCGGTGCCGCAGGATTGCGGTTTTGAAGTGGCACCCGGGGTCACGGACTGGGTGCGAACGGTCTTGGAACGGGTGAGGGAAGGGATCATCCTCGTGGTGGACTACGGCGACGACGAAGAGCGCCTGTATGGACCCCACCATCCCCACGGGACCCTTCGTGCCTTCTTTCGCCACCGGTGTCTCGACGCGTGGTGGGACGAGCCCGGAGAACGGGATATCACCGCCGACGTGAACTTTACCGCGGTTCGCCGGGCGGCCCGGGAGGCGGGGGGCGAGACGGCTTTTGACGGGTCTCTCGGGGAGTTCCTGTGGGCGGCCGGAATTGCGCGGGAATTGTCCGATTGTCCGGTGGACCGGCCCTTTGATCCCCGGGCTCGGCAAAATCGCGCGGTAAAACACCTGCTCTTGCCCGGAGGTCTGGGCGGGGCGTTTCGGGTTTTGGAAATCGACAAAGGGGTCGATGCCCGATGCTGAAAAAATTGTCCATCGCCCTGTTGGTGGCCGGCGCCCTGTTTTTGGCCATGGGGGTGGCTTTTACGCTGCGGGCAGTGCATCCGTAATCCACGGCCGGCGGGCTGCGAGGTCCGGTCGGACGCCCAATTGTGACATACTTTTTGCCCGGGTGCCCGAAAATAGTATAGAACAATCCGTCGCGACCATGTACAATGGAAGGGAGGAATCTGCGCGGAGGAGGTACATCTATGGCAATTCGAGTCGGCATCAACGGATTTGGACGAATCGGCCGGATGGCCTGCGGGCGGCTTTGCGGTACAGCGATGTGGATATCGTGGCCGTCAACGGCACCGCGGACGCCGAGACATTGGCTCACTTGGTGAAATACGACTCGGTCCACGGATTGTTCCGAGGGGACGTGGAAGCCGGGGACGGCTGTCTGTGGGTCAATGGCCGGGAAATTCGACTCCTGAGCGATCGGGATCCGCTGAATCTGCCCTGGGGGGATCTCGGGGCGGACATTGTCGTTGAGGCGACGGGGAAGTTTCGGGATCGGGAAGGGGCCGAAAAGCATTTGCGGCAGGGCGCCAAAAAAGTGGTGATCACCGCGCCCGGCAAAGACGAAGATGTCACGATTGTCATGGGCGTCAACGAAAACCGCTACGATCCAATGAATCACCACATTATTTCCGCGGCCTCATGCACCACCAACTGTCTGGCTCCGGTGGCCAAGGTGATCCATGAGAGATTCGGCATCGTTCAAGGCATGATGACCACGGTTCATGCGTACACAAACGATCAGCGAAACCTGGACAATCCTCATAAAGATCTCCGGCGAGCCCGGGCGTGCGGGCAGTCGATCATTCCCACCACCACGGGTGCGGCCAAGGCGGTGGGCAAAGTGTTGCCGGAGTTGGCGGGCAAATTGAACGGTGTGTCTCTCCGGGTGCCGACCCCCGATGTGTCCATCGTCGACTTGGTGGCCGTTCTCGAAGACCCGGCCACCGCGGAAGACGTCAATCGGGCGCTGCGGGAAGCCTCCCTGGGGTCTATGCGAGGGGTGCTGGATTACACCGAGGAGCCTTTGGTGTCCATCGATTTTGTCGGGCGCAGTGCCTCCGCCATCGTCGACGGGTTTTCCACCATGCTGATCGAGAACCGGATGGTGAAAGTCATGGCATGGTACGACAATGAATGGGGGTATTCCTGCCGGGTGGTCGACCTGGTCCGGCACATCGGGCGCCGGGGTTTGGACCGGGAGGTTTCCGGCGAAAGCGGCGCGGTGGTGGGCGCGTATCGCGGATAAGCGGCGGACCCGCCGCGCTCCCCGGAAGGGCGGCCTGGGTTGCGCCGCTCCCCGGGGCTTTTTTATAATGAAGATCGAATCGCCGGGCAAGGGGTCCGATCCATCGGCGCCCATTCGATCAGGCCGGGGGGCGACAGTGATGATTTACTTGGACAACAGTGCGACGACGCCGCCGCTGCCCGAGGTGGTTGAGACCATGGCCTCCGCCGCCCGGGAATGGTTCGGGAACCCGTCTTCACTGCATCGGCTCGGAATGGAGGCGGAGAATGCGCTGAATGCAGCCCGGGCCGAGGTGGCGCGGCTGCTGGGCGTCAAACCCAAAGAGATCGTGTTTACCTCCGGGGGAACCGAGGCGATCAACAGCGCACTGGTGGGGACGGCTCTGGCTCATCGACACCGGGGGCGGCACATCGTCACCACGGCGGTGGAACACGCGGCGGTCTTGGAGACCTGCCGTTTTCTTGCGACGCTGGGGTTTGAGGTGACCGAGGTTCCTCCCGGGCCCGACGGAGTGGCGGCCGTAGAGGCCGTTCAGGCCGCTGTCCGGGAGGACACCATCTTGGTGTCGATGATGCATGTGAACAACGAAACCGGGGCCGTTCAGCCGGTGGAGGCGCTCGGCCGGTGGTTGGCGAACCGGCCCAAGGTGATTTTTCACGTGGATGCCGTTCAGTCCTTTGGAAAAATGGCCGTTCCCCTGCAGGGCGCGGATCTGATTTCCGTGAGCGGCCATAAGATTCACGGCCCCAAGGGAGTCGGCGCGCTTTACATCCGAGAAGGACTCAAGTGGACGCCCTTTGTGCACGGCGGCGGACAGGAGGGAGGCCGGCGGTCGGGAACGCAAGCCGTGCCGGCGATCGTCGGTTTCGCCGCAGCCTGTCGATGGTGGCGGGATCGCCGGGCCGAGGCGTGGGACCGTCTGAACCGTCTCGGTCGCGCCTTTGCGCAAAGGCTGCGGGAAAAGGTGCCGGACTGTCGAGTGAACTCTCCGGCCGGCGGCGTGCCTTACATTGTCAATCTCTCCATCCCGGGATTCAAGGGAGAAGTTCTGGTCCATGCTCTGGAAGGCCGGGGCGTGTATGTCTCCACCGCGTCCGCCTGTTCCTCTCGATCGGCGAAGGGCAGTCATGTCCTGCGGGCGATGGGGGTTCCCCGGGAGGTGGAGGAGGGGGCTTTGCGGTTCAGCTTCAGCCCGTTGAACGACGTCTCCGAAGTCGAGGAGGCGGTGGATGCGCTGGCCCGGGCGGTGGAAGAATTGCGGCCGGTGATGCGGAGGTAGCGCCATGTACCGTTTGCTTTTGTTGCGGGAAGGGGAAACGGCGCTCAAGGGGAAGAATCGTTCCTCCTTCGAGCGCCAATTTGTTGGCAATGTGAAGGCGGCGCTGAGGCCGTTTCCCGGGGCTCGGGTGTACCGGGCGGATGGGCGGGCGTTGGTGGATGTGGGCGATCACCCTTGGGAAGAAGTGGCCCGGGCGGTCTCTGGGGTGTTCGGCCTGGTCTCTCTCAGTCCCGTCCGGGTTTCCCGCCTGGATTGGGAGGATGTCGAAGAAGCTGCGGTGGAATTGATGCATGCGGTGGTCGAACGCAGAGCTGCGGGGTCGCCGGAAGCGGCGCCGGTGACGTTTAAAGTGGAGTCCCGCCGGGCGTTCAAAGAGTATCCGCTCACTTCACCGGATATCAGCCGGCGTCTGGGAGGAATTTTGTTAAAACGGGTGCCGGGGCTGCGGGTGGACGTGCATCAACCCGAGGCGGTGCTGTCGGTGGAGGTGCGCCCGGAAGAGGTGTACCTGTTTGCCGAAACGATCCCCGGTCCGGGCGGACTCCCGGTGGGGGTGAGCGGCAAGGCGCTTCTTCTGTTGTCGGGGGGCATCGACAGCCCGGTGGCCGGTTGGATGACCATGAAACGGGGCGTTCGGCTGGAAGCGGTGCATTTTTACAGTTATCCGTTCACCAGCGAGCGGTCCCGCCAGAAAGTGGAGCAGTTGGCGGCGCTCCTGGCGTCCTTCGGGGGCGGGGTCGCCCTGCATGTGGTCCATTTTACCGAGATCCAGAAAGCCATCCGGATGCACTGCCCTGAAGCGCTGACTGTGACCATCATGCGGCGCATGATGGTGCGCATCGCCGAGCGGATCGCCGCCCGCCGCAGGGCCTTGGCGCTGGTCACCGGGGAGAGTTTGGGTCAGGTGGCGAGCCAGACGTTGGAGAGTATGGCGGCCATCAACGAAGCGGCGACCTTGCCGATTCTGCGGCCGCTGGTGGCCTGGGACAAGGTTGAGATCATTCGTCTGGCCCGGACCATCGGCACGTACGAGGTGTCCATTCAACCTTATGAGGACTGCTGTACGGTGTTCGCCCCCAAGAATCCCGTCACCCGCCCGAAGATCGCGAAAGTTCGCCGGGCCGAGGCGGCTCTCGATGTGGAGAGGTTGGTCTCCGAGGCGGCGGATTCGGCCGAGACGATGGTGTTTGGCATGAACTGGTCCGGACTGGGCGGCGACGGCGGGGCATACTAGACTTGACCCACCACGCAAAGGAGGGGTCTCGATGGCAACCGTCGGCCGGGTGATGCGGGCCATTTCCGCGGTGTTGGGGATAATCGGCGGGGTGATGACCATGCGTGCCGCGCTGTTGCGCCGCAGGCAAAGCCCCGCCCGGGTCTGGTTGAACCGAATGAGACGGCGGGTGATGTAACGGGCAAGGGCAGGTCGATGTCGGCCTGCCTTATTTTTATACGTCTGCGAGGTTTAAGAATCGGGGGAAGCGGGTATACCGGGGATAGATCACACGGCATGGGGGATTCCGGAATGAAAACGATGCGACAGGATGCCTGGACGGCGGAAGATGACACGCGGCTGGCGGAGATCGTGCTCCGCCACATTCGGGAAGGGAGCACCCAACTGGCCGCTTTTGAAGAAGCCGCGGAACAACTCAACCGAACAGCGGCGGCCTGCGGATATCGCTGGAATGCCTGTGTCCGGAAACATTGTCAGCCAGCCATCGATATCGCCAAGAAACAGCGCAAGGAACAAGGGGTTCCTTGGCGGCGGGCGGCGGATTGGCCCCGGATGCGGGAAAGCACGGAGGTTCAGCCCGTTTTGTCCTGGGGCGGAGTGATTCGTTTTCTCCGCCAATACAAGCAGGAGTATCAGGGACTGTATATCCGGGTCAAACAATTAGAACGGGATCTCGAACGATCCCGGGAGGAGCTGTCCGTGCTGCGGGAAGAACGGGAGGAGTTGGCCGAGGCGTGCCAGCGGTGGCAACAACGCTACCAGGCCTTGGTGGAAGATTATCGGTCGGTGCTCGGGATCATGGACCGGGCTGAGCGCAATGTTCGCACGATGGAGGTGTGCCTGCGCCGAGTGGCTGGAGAGACGGAACCCGGCGACTGATCGGACACTCGGCCGTCGGCGGATTCTTCCCGATTCATCCGTTTTCGTCTCGGCCGGCCCTCTCTGGTCTATTTGACGTGGGCAACGCGAGCGTTCTATTGTATACTGGAGCCCAGGAGATCAAGACCCTGGGGAGGGCCGACATGCAGGACATTCGCAAATTCTCGAAACTCCTCGTTGCCAACCGCGGAGAGATCGCCATTCGGGTTCTGCGGGCGGCGACGGAGCTCGGCATTCATACGGTGGCCATCTATTCCAAGGAAGACAGTTTGGCGCTGCACCGGTACAAGGCGGACGAGGCTTACCTGATCGGGGAAGGCAAAGGTCCGGTGGAGGCGTATTTGGACATCGAAGGCATCATCGCTCTGGCCAAGCGCTTGGACGTCGACGCCATTCACCCGGGGTACGGGTTCTTGGCCGAAAACGCCCGGTTTGCCGCCCGTTGCGAGGAAGAGGGGATCACCTTCGTCGGACCCCGGCCGGAGCATCTGGAGGCATTCGGGGACAAAGTGGTCGCCAGGCGGATGGCCGTGGAGGCGGGGCTTCCGGTGATTCCCGGGACGACCGAGCCGGTGCGCCATCTTCAAGAGGCCCTGCGTTTCGCCAAAGAATATGGGTTCCCCTTGATTGTGAAAGCGGCCGCCGGAGGCGGAGGACGGGGCATGCGCATCGTGCGCCGCAAGGAGGAGCTTGAGGAAGCCCTGGAGCGGGCCAGGTCCGAGGCGGAGAAATCGTTCGGCGACGGAACGGTCTACCTGGAAAAATACCTTGAGCGTCCGAAGCACATCGAAGTTCAGGTGCTGGGGGACCGGTACGGCCATTTGGTACATCTTTTTGAGCGCGATTGCTCCATTCAGCGGCGGCACCAAAAAGTGGTGGAGATCGCCCCTTCTTTGACGCTGACCGAACCGCAGCGGCAGGCGATTTGCGATGCGGCGCTGCGCCTGATGCGCCGGGCGGGGTATGTCGGTGCGGGGACGGTGGAATTTCTCGTCTCTCCGGACGGATCCTTTTATTTTATCGAGGTCAATCCCCGGATCCAGGTGGAACACACCATCACCGAACTGATCACCGGAGTGGACCTGGTTCAGGCCCAGATCCTGATCGCCGAGGGACACCGCCTGGACGACCCGGCCATCGGCATCCGCGGCCAAGAATCGATCAACCGGAGGGGATATGCCATTCAGTGCCGGGTGACCACCGAGGATCCGGACAATCACTTCGTCCCGGATACCGGGAAGATCCTGGCCTACCGAAGCGCCGCGGGGTTCGGTATCCGTTTGGACAGTGGCAACGGCTACGCCGGGGCGGTCATCCAGCCCTATTACGATTCCATGTTGGTCAAAATCTCCGCCTGGGCGCTGACGTTTGAGAGCGCCGCGCACAAAATGCTGCGGTCTCTCAGGGAGTTCCGGATCCGGGGCGTGAAGACGAACATCCCGTTTCTGGAAAACGTCGTGCAACACCCCGATTTTTTGGCCGGCCGCTGCGATACTTCCTTTATCGACAGCCATTCGGAGTTATTCAGAACGGCGAAAAAGCGGGATCGGGGCACCAAGTTGCTCCAGTTTATCGGCCGTATTACCGTCAATGGCCATCCCGGGGTGAAACGCCCGGAGAAAAAGCCGCGTTTCCGCCCGGCGGTCGTTCCGGATTTTTCCGGGAATGAGCGGGGCGTCGCCAAAGGGATTCTCGATCGGGAGGGCCCGGAGGCCCTGGCCCGCTGGGTTCTGGAACAGAAGCCGCTCTTGATCACCGACACCACATTCCGGGATGCCCATCAGTCGCTCCTCGCGACCCGGGTTCGCACCCAGGACATTCTCCGGGTGGCGGAAGCCACGGCGGAGGGGCTGCCCCAATTGTTTTCCTGGGAAATGTGGGGAGGCGCCACTTTCGATGTCGCCCTGCGGTTTTTGAAAGAGTGCCCGTGGGAGCGATTGGCCCGGATGCGGGAGAGGGCCCCGGACGTGCTCTTCCAAATGTTGTTTCGCGGCGCCAACGCCGTGGGTTACACGAATTATCCGGACAATGTGATTACCGCCTTTATCCGGGAGGCGGCCCGGACCGGGATCGACGTCTTTCGCATCTTCGACAGTTTGAATTGGCTTCCGGGGATGGAATTGGCCATCGACGCCGTCCGCCGGGAAGGCAAAGTGGCCGAAGCGGCGCTGTGCTATACCGGGGACATTTTGGACCCCCGTCGGGATAAATACACCCTGAAGTATTATGTGAACCTGGCCAAGGATTTGGAACGGGCCGGGGCCAATATCCTCGGGATCAAAGACATGGCGGGGCTGCTCAAACCGTATGCGGCCGAAAAGTTGATTCGGGCGCTGAAAGAGGAAATCGGCATTCCCGTGCATCTTCATACCCATGATACCAGCGGCAATGGAGTGGCGATGCTGCTTAAAGCGGCCGAGGCCGGGGTGGATATCGTGGACGCCGCGGTGAACGCCATGAGCGGACTCACGTCTCAGCCCAGCCTGGGAGCGGTGGTGGCGGCGTTGCGTTTTCAGGAGCGGGACACCGGGATCGATCTGAATGCCGTGGATCGACTGAGCCAGTACTGGGAAGCGGTGCGCGGGTATTACGAGCCTTTTGAGAGCGGCCTCAAAGCCCCCTCCACCGATGTGTATTATCATGAAATGCCGGGGGGACAATTTACGAACCTTCGCCAACAGGCCGAGGCGGTGGGGCTGGGTGCCCGCTGGCCGGAGGTGGTCAGGGCTTACCGGACGGTGAACGACATGTTCGGGGACATCGTGAAAGTGACGCCTTCGTCCAAGGTGGTCGGAGACTTGGCCTTGTTCATGGTACAGAACGGCTGGACGCCCGAAGATGTCTACACCCGGGGGGCCACGGTGGATTTCCCCCAATCGGTGGTGGAGTTTTTCCGGGGGTACATCGGCCAGCCGCCCGGCGGTTTCCCTCCGGAACTCCAGGCGGTGGTCCTCAAGGGCAAGGAACCGATCACCTGCCGTCCGGGGGAACTCCTGGAGCCGTTTGATTTTGCGGCCGCCCGCCGGCACTTGGAGGAGAAATTCGGACGGGCTTTCTCGGACCGGGATCTATTGTCATATGCTCTCTATCCCCAGGTGTTCGAGGAGTTCGTGGCTCACCGGGAGGAGTTCGGCGATGTGTCCGTTTTGGATACGCCGACTTTCTTCTACGGTCTGCGCCTGGGCGAGGAAATCACCGTGGATATCGAACCGGGCAAGACGCTCATCGTTCAACTCACCTCGGTCGGAGAACTGCGTCCGGACGGGACCCGGGTGGTGTATTTTGAGCTGAATGGGACGCCTAGGGAAGTGGCGGTTCGGGATGAGAGCGCCAAGATGTTGGTTCAGGAGCGGAGAAAGGCCAATCCGTCCGTTCCGGGGGAGATCGGGGCGACGATGCCCGGCAAAGTGAGCAAAATCATGGTGGAGCCCGGGGATCAGGTGCACCGGGGCGAACTGCTCATGGTCACCGAGGCGATGAAGATGGAGACGGTTCTGCAGGCTCCCTTTGACGGAGTGGTGAAAGAGGTGCTCGTGAAGGAATTGGATTCGGTAGAGGCGCGAGATCTGCTCCTCGTCATGGAAAAACCGGCCGGGTCGTGACGGCGCCGGCCCAACTTCGGCCGGGACAATTGACGGTGTTTTTGGTCCCTGAATACCCTGGTAGCGGGGCGCAAACCTAGGGGAAAGGGGCTGCATGACTTTGTTTGCGAGCACCTTTGAGTGGGATTGGGACCTGTTGTGGCAGGAGGGGTTCAAAAAGGTCAAAGAAGTGGGCGACGACGATCTCGACCGGATGGAACGGTATCTTCGCGTGATGGATCGTATGCACGAAATGATGATGCGCAGGGAACAATGGATGATGATGATGCACTATCGGCAGGTCATGATTCGCTACAACGAAATGGTGATCGCGCACCTTTTGCAAGGCGGCCGTCTTCCTTATCATAAGGGGTTGGCGGCGGCTCATGCCCATCATTACTGAAAGTGCGACGTCATCGTTCCGGATGCGGCGCGCCGCGATCGACCGCGGGACGGCCTGGGGCCGCCGGGCGGCGGGGTCCGCTGGCCGGGCCGGGGCAGTGGCGGTCATCCACCGGCGCTCCAAACGGCCCACAGGGGCAGAGCGTGAAAACCAGCCGGGTTCCCGGGGGTGATAATGCCCCCCGGAAACCCGGCCTCTTGTTTTTGTGAATTGGCGAACTTCGGTGCACACTAATCTTCACGTTAGAATACGCCGCGGAGAGAGAGCGCTCTTGCGGCCACGATGTTGACCCTGGACTGAAAAACCCGTATAATAAAGAAGTAAGTATCCTACCCGGAGGTAAGCCCTGTCGAAAGTGGTTCCGAGGAGCTGTACGTGAGGGGATGAATGACATGGGCGGCAATGATTGTCCCATTGAACGAACCCTTCAGGTCATCGGGAAGAAGTGGATGGTCCTGATTATTCGCGAGCTGTTTCGGGGGAAACGCCGTTTCGCAGAGATCGGCCGGAACCTCCAGATCACCGACAAGGTGCTGTCCGAGCGCCTCAAAGAGCTGGAGGAGCACGGGATCGTCGAGCGGACGGTGTACCCGGACGCTTCTCCGCCCAGGGTGGAATATACGCTGACGGACAAGGGGAAATCCCTGCACATTGTCCTTCAATCGATGATCGAATGGGGTTCCAAGTACGCATAAGTCCGCCGGGCGCGTCGATACTAGGGGCAAAACGGCCCTGGAAAGGTGGACGGCGCGATGCCCAGGCGAGAGGAAAGGCGTGCGGGATCGGGTTATCAGGAACGGCTGAAACGAATGTACACCGAGCAAGAAGAGGCATACCATGCGGCGTACCCGGACCGGCCCATGCCGTGGACCACGGGATTCTTGACGGGGCTGTTCGGCCGGTACGGGAGGGGCTTCGGGATCTGGGCCCTGATGGGGGCTCTGGTGGCCGTGGCGCTGTGGGTGGTCATTGCCTGGTTCAGCCGGTGATCGTGACGCAATCCGGTGCCGGCACCCGGAATTGTGTGAACATGGGTGATAAACGTGGAGAGAGAACACATTATTTTTGATTTGGATGATACTTTGGTGCACTGCAACGTGCACTTTCTTCGTGTTCGCAGGCAGTTTGTGGATCAAATGTTGCGGTGGTTCGGCCGGGCGGGGGTCACCGCCCGGGAGATATGGCGGCTTCAGGCGCGGATCGATCTCGAACAGGTGGAACGGGACGGGCTGGGGAAGGATCGCTTTCCCCAGTCGCTGGTTGCCGCATACCGGGTATTCTGCGGGAAATTCCGGCGTCCGACGGACGCAGAGGAGGAGCGGGCGCTCCTGTCCTTGGGCTACACAGTTTACGAATACCCGGTCACGCTCTATCCCCACGCCCGAGAAATTCTCGAGCATTTGCACAATCAGGGGCATGTCCTCTATCTGTATACCGGCGGGGATCCGGATGTGCAGTTGGACAAATTGACCCGGTCCGGATTGGATCGTTTTTTTGCCCCGGACCGGCGGTTTGTCACGCCGTTCAAGGATCGCGCTCACCTCCGGCACCTGATGGACCGGCACGGGGTGCCGCCCTTCGGCGGATGGATGGTGGGGAATTCGCTGCGCAGCGACATTCTGCCGGCGTTGGAATTGGGACTGATGGCGATTCATATCCCGGAGTCCCAGCCCTGGGAATTCGATCACGCGGTCATTCCCGACGTGTACCATCCCCGGTTCCGGTCGGTGTCGGAATTGCGGGAGGTTCCCGCCGTCATTTCCCGGGGGAGGGTTGCGGCCGGATGAACGATCAACACTATCTGCGCAACGTGGCCATTGTGGCCCACGTGGATCACGGCAAAACCACCCTGGTGGACCAGATGCTGCGGCAGGCGGGCACGTTTCGCGCCGGGGCTCAGGTGGAAGACCGAGTGATGGACCAGGGGGAACTGGAGAGAGAACGGGGTATCACAATTCTCGCGAAGAACACGTCGATTCGCTATGGAGAGTATGTCATCAACGTCGTGGACACCCCGGGGCACGCCGATTTCAGCGGCGAGGTGGAACGGATCATACGCATGGTGGACGGCGTTCTCCTGGTGGTGGATGCGTTCGAAGGGGTGATGCCCCAGACCAAGTTTGTGTTGCGAAAGGCGTTGGCTTACGGGCTGGCGCCCATTGTGGTTCTCAACAAAATGGATCGTCCCCAGGCCAGGCCCAGGGAGGTACTGGAGCAGGTTTACGATCTGTTTTTGACCTTGGAGGCGTCGGACGATCAGTTGGATTTCCCCATTCTGTATGCGTCCGCCGTTCGGGGGGTCGCCAGTTCGGAGGCGAGCGAACCCGGGACGGATCTTCGCCCGCTGTTTGAGGCCATCATCCGGCGAATTCCGGCACCGCGGGGGGATGCGTCGGGGCCGCTGCAGTTTCAAGTGGCCCGGTTGGATTACGATGAGTACCTGGGCCGCATCGGCGTGGGCCGAATCTACCGGGGAAGGCTTCGCGCCGGGCAAAGGGTTGCGGCGGTCTCCCCGGGCGCCGACCCGCAGCCGGCGCGGATCCAAAAGGTGTTCGGCTTTATCGGGCTGTCTCGAACGGAGCTGGAAGAGGCGGGGGCGGGGGATCTCGTCGGGGTGGCGGGCATCCCGGACATCACTGTGGGCCAGACCTTGGCCGATCCCGACCGGCCGGATCCCCTGCCGGCCATCGAAGTGGAAGAACCGACGATGGAGATGACCTTTTTGGTCAACGACAGCCCTTTCGCCGGGCGGGGAGGCACGTTCGTGACATCCCGGCAACTGCGGGAAAGGTTGTACCGGGAGATCGAAAGGGACGTGAGCCTGCGGGTCGAGGACACCGAGAGTCCTGACATGTGGCGGGTGTCCGGTCGCGGTGAACTCCATCTTTCCATTCTGATCGAGACCATGAGAAGGGAAGGGTACGAGCTGCAGGTGTCGAACCCCCGGGTCATTCTTCTCGAGGAAAGCGGCCGCCTGTACGAACCTTACGAATGGCTCATCGTCGATGTGCCCGAGGAGTTCGTCGGCGTGGCCATGGAGCAGATCGGCGCCCGGAAGGGCGAGTTGCAGAACATGGAACCGGGCGGACAGGGCAACATCCGATTGGAGTTTGTCCTGCCCACCCGGGGCCTGATCGGGTACCGGAGCCAATTCCTCAGTGAGACCCGGGGCACCGGGGTGATGCATCACCGGTTTTACCAGTATCGTCCCCGGGAGGAGGGGCTGCCCGGCCGGTTGCACGGTGTACTCATCGCCGCAGTGGAGGGAACGGCCACGTCGTACGGGATCGAATCGGTGCAAGACCGGGGAGTGATGTTCATCGAGCCCGGCACCGAAGTGTACGAAGGGATGATTGTGGGCGAACATTCCCGGGAGCAGGACATCACGGTGAATGTGTGCAAGACCAAACATGTGACCAACATGCGGGCTTCCACCAAAGAGGAAGGGATTCGTCTCAAAACGCCGCGCAAGATGACCCTGGAGGCGGCTCTGGAGTATTTGGCCGACGATGAATACTGTGAGGTGACACCCGAAACTGTGCGTCTGCGCAAACAGGTTCTCTCCAAATCCGAGCGCGAACGGATGAATCGCGGGAAGGCGGGCTCCCGAGCGTAGGCGCTCGCCTTTCTTTTTGATTGCCCGAAGAAAAATTCATGCACATTCCCCGAGATGTGCTATACTGTGTGGTAAAGAACAGGTTAAGGCCGCTTCACACCGGATGACAGGGCCTGTTTCCGCCAGGGGGGATTCCGGTGGATCAAGAGTTCGTCTATCCGTTAACGATGAAAGACGGCAAGGTGTTCGATGCGCTGGGACAGGATGTCACGGAACAGTATCAGCGGGTCAAACAGGCGGAAGCCGCCGAACGCATGTTGCGGGCGTTGGAGATTCTTCAGCAGAGAAAAAACGAGGGGATCCCCACCCAGCACCTGTTGTATGTCGATACCGCGTTTCGGTACTGTGCCGTGGTGGAAACGTTTGTCGGCGACGATCTGTCCGAACGGTTGAATCTGGCTTATGCGGAACGCGTGCACGAGGACGGAGAGGGTCGTCTGTATTTGGACAAGGTCAACCGGGCCCTGTACCCCATCGAAAGTTTGGCCGAGCTGTACCGCATGGCTCAGTCGGGGATGTTCTCCGTGGCTGTCGCCGAGGCGATATGGGATAACCGGGGAGCGGCTTTTTACTTGATTCGAGATCTTTGGGATCCCACGGTGTAGTCGTGTTGAAAAGCCTTGCTTTTCAGAGGGCCAAGGGGATACACTGAAGATGCGGGTGCCATTCGATCTTTACCGGGAGGTGCTGGACAGATGGTGACGTTGACCCAGGAGGCGGCCGGCAAGCTCAAGGAGCTGATGGCCGACAAGGGGCGCGATGATCTTGCTGTTCGGGTATTTATCAAGGCCGGGGGCTGCAGCGGGTTCAGCTACGGCATGGCCTTGGATGAACCGAAGGGCGAGGACAACGTGGTGGAGTCCGAAGGCGTTCGGGTGCTGATCGACCCGATGAGTGCTCCGTACCTGCAGGGGGCGGAAATCGATTACGTAGACGGCCTCACGGGTGCGGGATTCAAGATTCATAATCCGAATGCCGTCTCCACGTGCGGGTGCGGCCATTCGTTCCGGACCAAGGAGCAGGCCGGGAGTCCCGGTTACTGTGATCACTGAGAAACGTGTCTTTGCCCGCGGCCGGAGCCGCGGGCTTTGTTGTGCCCGGGCGCCGGTCAGGGATATTGTCCGCCGTTTGGACTGAGGGTTTGGCCGGTGATCCACCCGCTCTCCGGAAGGGCCAGGAACAAAACCGCTCTGGCAATGTCGCCGGGCGTTCCCAGGCGTCCGACCGGGATGCGATCGATGATCTCCGAACGCTCCTGTTCGGAAAACGGCTCGAGCATGGCCGAGTGCACCGCCCCGGGCGACACGGCGTTGACGGTGACCCCGGTCCGGGCCACTTCCTTGGCGAGAGCCCGGGTGAAGGCAATAACGCCGCCTTTGGCGGCGGAGTACGCCACTTCGCCGGCCGCGCCGGTCTCGCCCCAAATCGAAGCAATATTGATAATCCGCCCGAATCGCCTGCGGATCATCGCCGGAAGGACCGCCCGGCAGGTCAGGTAAACGGCCTTCAGGTTGACGGCCATGATCCTGTCCCATGTCTCTTCGGGGGTGTCGATGAGAAGGGTGTAATCGGTGCAGCCGGCGGCGTTGACGAGCACGGTGATCGGCCCCAGGGAATCGGTCACATGACGGACCAATTGGATGGCCTCCCGGCCGCGGGTCAAATCGGCCCCGGCGGCGATGGTTTCGACCCCCCACTCCCGGCACTGGCGGGCGGCCCCCACGGCGGCATCCCGCCGGGAGTGATGGTGCAGGGCGACGTGGGCGCCTGCCCGGGCGAGAAGGCGGGCGACTTCGCCGCCGATGTTTCCGGAGGCGCCGGTGACCAGGGCCACGTGGCCGGCCAAGGGCCGGTCGTCAGGAGAAAGATGCACTTGAACTCACCCCGATCGATGCATGCTCGGTGACGGATGCTCGATCCCCAGATTACTCGGGCGGGAAGAAAAAAACAAGAGTTCGGATTCTGAACGAGCGATCGGTCGGAGAAGGGGTTTTTGCCGGATTTGTCGAAGATGGTTAGGGAATCCGAGATTAGGCGGAATGAACAAGGCGAGGTGAGTTCGGTGAATGTATGGCCCCGAAAGGTGCAGATCGTGGAAGTCGGGCCCCGGGACGGATTGCAAAACGAAGCGGAAGTGGTGCCCACCGATGTGAAAGTGGCCTGGATCGATCGTCTGAGCGAGGCCGGGCTCCAGCGCATTGAGGTCACGTCGTTTGTCAACCCCCGGTGGATACCGGCGCTGGCCGACGCGGACGAGGTGATGCGCCGGATCCGTCGGGCGGACGGCATCCAGTACAGTGCCCTGGTTCCCAATGTGAAAGGGCTCGAGCGGGCGGTCGCCGTCGGCGTGAACGCCGTGGCGGTGTTTATGTCCGCCAGCGAAACGCACAACCGGAAGAACATCAATAAATCCATTGCCGAAACCTACCCGGTTCTTGAAGAAACGGTGCGGGAAGCTAAGGCGGCGGGGTGTTTTGTGCGCGGCTATGTCTCCACCGCATTCGGTTGTCCCTTTGAGGGAGCGGTGCCCGTCGCCAGGGTTCGGGAGGTGGCGCTGCACCTGTTGGAGATGGGCATTGATGAACTGTCGGTGGGGGATACCATCGGTGTGGCGACGCCGGCCGATGTGCACCGGGTGGTGGACGTTCTGCTCAAAGACATGCCCGTCCGGCGCCTGGCCCTGCACTTTCACGACACATACGGCATGGCCATAGCCAATATCTGTGCCGCATTGGAACATGGGGTGCAGATCTACGACGCGTCGCTGGGCGGGCTGGGCGGCTGCCCCTACGCGCCGGGGGCCACGGGGAATGTGGCCACCGAAGACGTGTTGTACCTGATGCGGGGATGCGGGATCGAAACCGGCGTTTCCATCGAGGCCGCCGTGGAAGCGGCGGGTTTTATCGAAGATCATCTCGGGCGGCCGCTTCCCGCTCACAACCTGAGAGCCCGCCGGGGGGCCTGCACGACAACATGAAGGGGGAAGGCGCGCCCATGCAGTCATACGAGGAGACCCGCAACCGAATTCTTCAGGGAGGAGATGCGAAATACCGCGAAAAACTCCGGCGGGACGGAAAATTGTTTGTGCGGGACCGGCTGAGGCTGTTGTTGGACGAGGACATCTCGTTTGAAGACGGGTTGTATGCGAACTGTCTCGCCGACGGGTTGCCGGCGGACGGCGTGGTGACCGGCGTCGGGCGCGTTCACGGGCGAACGGTTTGTTTTATGGCCAATGATTCCACGGTGAAAGCCGGATCCTGGGGAGCGCGCACGGTGGAAAAAATTCTGCGGATTCAAGAACTCGCCGAGAAGATGCGGGTGCCCTTGTTGTATCTGGTGGACTCCGCCGGAGCCCGGATTACCGATCAGGTGGACATGTTCCCCGGGCGCCGGGGGGCGGGGCGGATTTTTTACCACCAAGTCCGCCTGTCCGGGGTTATTCCCCAGGTGTGCCTGTTGTTCGGCCCGTCGGCGGCGGGGGGAGCCTACATTCCCGCGTTCTGCGACGTGGTCATCATGGTGGAGGGAAATGCCAGCATGTACCTCGGATCTCCCCGGATGGCCGAAATGGTGATCGGGGAAAAAGTCTCTTTGGAGGAGATGGGCGGGGCCCGGATGCATTGCTCGGTGAGCGGTTGCGGGGATGTGCTCGTGCAGACGGAAGAGGAAGCGATCGCCGCGGCCCGGGCGTATCTGCGCTTTATGCCTTCCCACTGGCAGGAGCGGCCCTCCCGGATCGAGGGTCGACCTCCCAAATCTTCAGAGCGGCCTCTTTCTGCGATCATCCCGGAGAATCAAAACGTCCCGTTCAACATGTACGATGTGATTGAACGTTTGGTGGATGAGGGATCGTTTTTCGAAATCAAGCGGCTGTTCGCCCAGGAATTGATCACGGGATTGGCGCGCATCGACGGCCGCCCCGTGGGAATTGTGGCCAATCAACCCCGGGTCAAAGGCGGCGTCCTCTTTGTGGATTCGGCGGACAAGGCGGCCCGGTTCGTCATGCTTTGCGACGCCTTTTCGATTCCACTGGTGTTTCTGGCGGATGTGCCCGGTTTTATGATCGGCACCAAAGTGGAGCGGCAGGGCATCATCCGTCACGGGGCGAAAATGATCGCCGCGGTGTCCGAGGCCACCGTGCCGAAGGTTTCGGTCATCGTGCGGAAAGCGTACGGAGCGGGCCTGTATGCCATGGCGGGTCCCGCGTTTGAACCCGATGTGTGCCTGGCCCTTCCCGGATCCCAGATCGCCGTGATGGGTCCCGAGGCGGCCGTCAATGCGGTTTACAGCAACAAGATCCAGGCGCTCCCGGAGGAAGAGCGTCCGGCATTTATCGAAGAGAAACGGGAGGAATACCGCCGGGACATCGACATCTACCGGCTGGCCGGAGAGTTGGTGGTGGACGACATCGTCGATCCGGACCGCCTGCGCGAAGAACTGATTCGTCGGCTGGCCGCCTACGAAGACAAGCAGGTGGTTTTTGCCCGGCGGAAACACGCGGTGTATCCGGTTTAAAACGCCCGGCGGGGTGCATTCCCCGGGTGCTCTCTCCGGCACAGCGAGAATGAGTGACAGGGGCCGCGGGCATCCTAGCTCTAGCGGATGTGGAGGGAGGCCGGGAGTCATGTGGCGGCAATCACGAAACTCGTCTTGGATGTGGTTGGCGGTGGTGGGGGCTCTCCTGCTGGCAAGCCCCCAGGGCCGCAGGACGGTGGCGCGGTGGGCCCGGGCGGCGGCGCGGTGGCTTGAGGACACTTCCGGGGATCGCGGGATGTCCGGTTCGGACGGGAAGTGGGCGATGGGCGAGGTGTCCCGATCCTGGGATTCCGGGCTCCCAAGGCGGCGATCCGGGCGCGCCGCGGAGGAGCCCGGAGAGCGGCGATCCGGAGGAGAGGTGCGATCCCAGGGCGAGAGGCACTCCGGAAAGGACGGGCTCTCCAGAGATGACCGGCGGGGAGCCGGCGACCGGGAGGGCCGGGGCGGGGACGGCCAGGTGATGTGGTGGGTCACGAAACCCGCCGACACGGTCGACGGTCCGGAATGAGTCGGGAAAATCCATTCGATCCTGCCGTATCGGGCAGGATTTTTTATTGCCGGGGAGAATATGAAGAGTGTGGTGGAAAGTGGGGGAAAGTGGGGGATTGAGGTGAAAGGTGGTGAGCCGGCGTGTTCATCGGGGAGTTTGCTCATACGGTGGATGAGAAAGGCCGGCTCATCATGCCCGCCAAGTTCCGAGAGGGGCTTGGGCCGGGGTTCATTCTCACCCGGGGCTTGGACCGCTGCCTGTTCGCCTACCCGCGGCGGGAATGGGAAAGTGTTGAGGCCAAGCTCAAAACCCTCCCCATGGCCAGGCCCGAAGCCCGGGCGTTCATGCGGTTTTTCTTTTCAGGGGCCACCGAGTGTGAATTTGACCGCCAGGGACGGTTTTTGATCCCGGTTTCCCTGCGCGGGTATGCTTCCCTGGAACGGGACTGCGTGATCATCGGGGTTTCGAACCGGGTGGAAGTGTGGGCAAAGGAGGCGTGGGAGGTGTATTTCAACCAGTCTCAGGATTCCTTTGCCGGCATTGCGGAAAGCCTGGCGGACCTGGGATTTTAAGAACGGAGGGAAACAGGGTGCCATTCCGCCATGAACCGGTTCTGCTCCGGGAGACCCTGGAGGCGCTTGGCCCCCGTCCGGGCGGACTGTATGTGGACGGGACGCTGGGAGGCGGCGGTCACGCCAGGGCGATTCTCGACGCTTCGGCACCCACCGGGCGGCTGATCGGGATCGACCAGGACGATGAAGCCTTGGCCGCGGCATCCGCCCGTTTGGCGCCGTACGGAGACCGGGTCCTCATCCGGAAAGGGAATTTTCGCCGTTTGAAAATGATCCTTCAGGACGCGGGGGTTCAGGACGGGGTGGACGGGGTTCTTTTCGATGTGGGGCTGTCCTCCTTCCAATTGGACGAAGCGGGCCGGGGATTCAGTTATCGGCTGGATGCCCCTCTGGACATGCGCATGGATCCCTCCGGTTCGCTGACCGCCCGGGAGATCGTCAACACATGGTCCGAAGCGGAGTTAATCCGGGTGATTCGGGCGTACGGGGAGGAGCGGTGGGCGCCGCGGATCGCCTCGGCGGTGGTGAAGCGGCGGCGGGAGCGCCCGATTCAAACCACCGGTGAATTGGCCGAGTTGGTGAAGACGGCGATTCCGGCCCCCGCCCGCCGGCAGGGTCCCCACCCGGCCCGAAGGACTTTTCAGGCTTTGCGCATTGCGGTGAATGACGAGTTGGGAGCCCTCGAGGAGGGGATTCATGCGGCGATTGACGCGCTGTGCCCCGGCGGGCGACTGGCGGTGATTAGTTTCCATTCCTTGGAGGATCGCAGGGTGAAGCAGATTTTTGTCGAAGAAGCGAAATCGTGCGTGTGTCCGCCGGAAGCGCCGGTCTGCACCTGCGGACACCGGCCGCGCCTTCGGATGCTCAACCGGAAACCGATCACAGCCGGTCCGGAAGAAGTGCGACGCAATCCCAGGGCGCGTTCGGCGAAGCTTCGCGCCGCCGAACGGCTTGCGCGGGAATAAGGAGTGTGTGGGATGGCGGCTGTAAAACCGTTGGGGTATGTTGCGACCAGACCGAATCCCAAAACCCGCCCTGGACGCGCGGGATTGCCGCGTTTGTCCCCAGAGACGGTCCGCGACCGCCTTTCACTGGTCGGTGTGGTTTTGGTGTCCATCGGGGTGCTGTGCTGGGTGATTTCCCGGGATGCGGCCGTGACGGCCCAAAACTACCGGATCCAGGCGCTGCAGGCCGAGGTGGCCGGCTTGGAACAGGAGAACAGCCAACTGGAAAGTCGGGTCAATCAGCTTTCGGCCCCCTCGCGCTTGGTGGACGTCGCGAAGAAAATGGGCCTGATGCAAGCTTCCCCTGATCAGTGGCGGGTGTTGCCGGCTTCGCCGGCCTCCGGAGGCGCAGCGGCTCGATGAAACGCCGACGGCTGCGCCATCTGTGGCTGTTGCTGGGGTTGAGCGGGACGCTTTTTGGGATCGCTTTTCGGCTCGGCTGGATTCAAGTGGTGGATACCCCCGCCTGGGCGGCCAAAGCGGACAATGTCTGGGTGGCCGACCAGGACCTTCCGGCAAAACGGGGAGCGATACTCGATCGAAATGGGCGGGTTCTGGCGACCACCGCTGTGGCGTATAATGTGATTCTTCACACCAAGCCGGATGAGTTTCCCGATATTCCAACCGTGAATGAGGCCACGGTCGCCCAGCTCGCCCCTTTGGTGCACATGACCCCTCAGGACATCGACAAGGTGGTTTCGGCCGCCGGGGAGTGGACCGAGTTGCGGCCGGGGGGCATGAGACTGGATGAAGACGTTGCCCGGAAAATTCAAAGTCTTCGTCTCGCCGGCGTATTTCTCACCGAGACCACCAAACGGGTTTACCCGGGAGGTTCTTTGGCGGCCCACGTCATCGGTTTTACCAACGTGGACACAGGAGAGGGACAGGCCGGGGTGGAACTGCAGTACAACGACATCCTTAAAGGCCGGCCCGGTCACGCCCGTTATCTCAAGGACCGAAACGGGGACCCGCTTCCTTTTGGAAGGGAACAAATTCAACCGCCGGTGGACGGGAAAAATGTGGTCCTGACCATCGACAGTGCCATCCAGGCCATCGTGGAACGCGAATTGGACCGGCTGATGGCCGATGCGCATCCCCAATCGGCCACGGCGATCGTCGCCGACCCCCGCACCGGGGAAATCTTGGCCCTCGCCAACCGGCCGACATTCGACCCGAATGCGTATTGGACATCGACGTCCAACGTTCTCGACCGCAATATTGCCATATCCGATCCTTTCGAGCCGGGATCGACCTTTAAACTGGTGACTTTGACCGCGGCCTTGGCCGAACACAAGGTGAATCTCAATGACACCTTTCGTTCGGGCCGGATTGTGGTGCAGGGGGTGCCGATCCACGACTGGAACTGGTCCGGATTCGGCACCATCACTTTCCGCCAGGCGGTGGTTCGTTCCAGCAACGTCGGGTTCGTCATTCTCGGACAGCGGGTCGGGGCGGAAAAACTGTATGAATACATCGATCGGTTCGGATTCAATTCCCGCACCGGCATCGACTTACCCGGGGAAAGCGGGGCGCAATTGTTCGACCCGGCCACCATCCGGCCGATCGATTTGGCCACCACTTCGTTCGGCCAAGGCATTGCGGTGACGCCCATCCAACAAGTGGCCGAAGTCATGGCCGTGGCCAACGGGGGTCAACTCCTTCGCCCGCACGTGTTGAAAGAGGTGGTCGATCCCCGGACCAGCAAGGTGCTGCGCCAACAGGGGACGGACGTTATCCGGGACGGGGTGGCGCCGCCGGATGTTTTGGACACCGTTCGGCAGGTTATGGAAGACGTGGTACGGTTGGACGAAACCAAGGCCGCCTATATCCCCGGGTATCATGTGGCGGGGAAGACCGGCACGGCCCAGATCCCTCTGCCGAACCACACGGGGTACTATTCGGACCGGTATCGGACTTCGTTTATCGGATTTGCTCCCGAAAACGATCCCCAGGTGTTGATTTACGTGACGGCGGAGGCGCCGAAGGTGGCCGTGCAGTTCGGAAATACGGTGGCTTCTCCCGTGGCCAAGCGGATCCTGGAACAGGTGCTCCCCTATCTGGGGGTCGCCCCGGATCCGTCGGACCTGGCCGCCAACCGGCCAAAGGCGGCCCCGGCTCCCGCGGGCACATCCGGGCCGGATTTCGTCCAGGTCCCGTCGGTGGAGGGGCAGGATAGCCGGCAGGCCGAACAAACGTTGAAATCGGCCGGGCTCAAGGCCTGGCTGACCGGCAAGTCCGGGCCGGTGGCCCGCCAATGGCCGGCGCCCGGCGCGGCTGTGCCCAAAGGCGCCGGAGTGGTCCTGCAAACCCCGGTCCGGGACGACGGCAAAATCGTCGTCCCCGACGCCACAGGGCTCACCATGCGGGACATGGCCGATCTGTGTGCGGTGCTCGGCCTGAAGCTGAACGCCTCGGGGGACGGCTGGGCGACGTCCCAAGATGTGACTCCCGGGAAGGCGGTCCCGGCCGGGGCCGCCCTGCGGGTGACGTTCCAGGGCCGCCCGCCGGGATCGTGATGCGCCAGGCGGACAGGGCCTTCTAGTTCGTCCGCATCGCGCATATGGTTCCCACAGAGGCCGTGAAGGGAGGGGGCCGATGTGGGGGACCGGGAGTTGACCAGAAGGCGGCGATTGGCCGTGATGAGCTTGGCCGCCCTCCTGGCGTTTGCACTGTTGATCGGACGCCTGGGGTACATCCAGCTCTATCAATCTTCCTGGCTCACCCAGCGCGCTCTGGACTCGTGGAAACGGGACATCCCGGTTGAGCCGAAAAGAGGAACGGTGTATGATCGAAACGGCCGCGTGTTGGCGTACAATGTCAGCGCTCCCACCGTGGTGGCCGTGCCGGCCCAGGTTCGGGACAAAGCGGCGACGGCCGCCCGGTTGGAACCGCTTTTGGGTGTCTCCCGGGACCGGATCTCGCAATTGCTTTCCAAGCGCACCCTGATGGTTTACGTGGCCGGGGGACGCAAGATCGACGACGCCAAAGCCGGGGCGGTCCGGGATTTGCATTTGCCGGGCATCTATATCACCGAGGAGGGCCGGCGCTACTATCCTTTTGGAGAACTCGCCGCCCACGTGCTCGGGTTTGTCGGGATTGACAACCAGGGACTCGCCGGACTCGAGGCGCAATACGATGCACGGTTGCGCGGGTTTCCGGGAGCAATTTCTTTTTTTGCCAATGCCCGGGGCGAAGCCATGCCCGGGACGGAGAATACGTACATTCCGCCGAAACCCGGAGAAGACGTCTATTTGACTTTGGATGAACAGATTTCCGCTTTTGTGAGACGGGAAATCGACCGGGTGGCGGCCTTGTACCGTCCCGACAATGTGACGGCGGTGGTCGCCGACCCGAGCACCGGGGAAATTCTCGCCATGGAGAATGCGCCGGCGTTCAACCCGGCGAATTATCGGGATTATCCCCGTGAGGTGTACGATCGGAATCTGGCGATCTGGAAAACGTTTGAGCCCGGATCCACCTTTAAAATCGTCACCCTGTCCGCCGCGTTGCAGGAAAACAAAATTCGGCTGGACGAGCGGTTTTTCGACCCGGGGTATTTTGAGGCGGCCGGACACCGGATCCGGTGCTGGAAGGCCGGGGGACACGGCTCCGAGTCTTTTTTGGAAGTGGTGGAGAACTCGTGCAATCCCGGTTTTATGCTGATGGGCCAACGATTGGGCAAAGACGCCCTCTTTCAATACATTCGCGCGTTCGGCTTCGGGGCCAAGACCGGAATCGACCTGCCTGGGGAGGGCTCCGGGATTTTGTTCAAGTTGTCCCGGGTCGGCCCCCTTGAGCTCGCCACTACGTCGTTTGGCCAGGGGGTCTCCGTCACCCCCATCCAGCAGGTGATGGCGGTCAGTGCCGTGGCCAACGGCGGCATGCTCATGAAACCCTATGTGGCGGCCAAGTGGGTCGATCACGATACGGGCCAATTGATCAGTGAGCGGACTCCGACGCCGGTCCGCCGGGTGATTTCTCCGGAGACCGCACAGTTGGTGAGAAGGGCGCTGGAAAGTGTGGTGGCCCGGGGAACCGGGAAAAATGCCTACGCCGAAGGATACCGCGTGGCCGGGAAGACCGGGACGGCCCAGGTGGTGGGCCCGGACGGCCGGTATATGCGCAACCATTACATCGTGTCGTTTATCGGAATGGCGCCGGCGGATCGCCCTCGATTGGTGGCCTACGTCGCGGTGGACAATCCGAAAGCGCCGGTGATTTTCGGCGGGGTGATCGCGGCGCCGGTGGTGGGTCACATTCTGGCGGATAGTCTTCAGTATTTGGGCGTGCCCCCCAGTTCCCAGGGGATTTCCAGGGAATATGGATATCTCGATGTCAAACCCGTGGAGGTTCCGGACGTCTCCGGGCGGTCGCTGGACGAAGCCCGGCGGACCATGCTGGAAAGCGGCGCCCAGTTGGGGGTCCAGCCCGTGGGGCAGGGCGATTACGTTCTCGCCCAGGCTCCCCGGGCGGGCACCAAGGTGCCCCCGGGGAGTACGGTGCGCATTTACTTGGGCTCGAAGCCCGGGTCGGGACCATGATCCGGCCGGCGATTCACCGCGCGGTCCGTGTCGAGGGAGGGCGCCCCCCGGCGACCGGCGGTCTGTGGTCCCGGGAATCGGTCTATACTGGAGAGGGGACGAAGTGAGGGATTTCCTTGAAATTGGAAGATTTAGCGAGTGCTTTGTTGCATCGGCGGACGGCCGGAGAGGTGTCGGGGGTTGAGGTGACCGACGTGACCGCGGATTCCCGAACGGTTCACCCGGGGAGTCTGTTCATCGCCGTGCGAGGCCATACGGTGGACGGCCATGCGTTTGTGGACGAAGCCCACCGGGCCGGAGCGGCGGCCGCCGTGGTCGAAGAAGTTCAGGATACGCCCCTGCCGCAAATCGTCGTCCCCGATACCCGCCGGGCGGCCGCCGTCCTGTCGGCGGTGTTTTTTCGGCATCCGTCCAGGGACATGCGGGTGATCGGCGTCACCGGAACCAATGGAAAAACCACCGTGACCCACCTGATCGACCATCTGCTTCGGGGAGCCGGGGCCAGGACGGGGCTGATCGGCACGATTCATACCCGGATCGGGGACGCGGACGAGAAGTCGATCAACACCACGCCGGAAGCGGTGGAATTGCAACGGCTGTTGGCGCGGATGCGGGATGCGGGGGTCACCCATGTCGCCATGGAGGTGTCCTCCCACGCCCTGGAGTTGGACCGGGTGGCGGGAACGCGGTTCCACACGGCGGTGTTCACGAATCTGACCCAAGACCACCTCGATTTTCACGGCACCATGGAGGCGTACCGGGAAGCGAAGGGGAAGCTGTTCGCCCGGTTGGGGAACGAATACGGCGACAGGCGGGAGGATCAATCGTTTGCCGTCGTCAACCTGGACGATCCCGTGGGAAAGTGGATGGCCAGGCAGACGGTGGCGCAAACCCTCACGTACGCGGTGGATCGCCCGGCCGACTTTCGTGCAAGGGATCTGGACATGGATCAAAACGGCACCCGGTTCGTCGTTGAGGCGGTGGGCCGGCGGGTGGTGGTACACCTCGCTCTGCCCGGGCGGTTCAGCGTATACAACGCTCTGGCGGCCATGGGGGCGGGGTGGGTCCAGGGCCTCGACCTCGATCAGATGGCGGTGCTGCTCCACCATGTCCCCGGGGTGCCGGGCCGGATGGAGCGGGTGGACGCAGGTCAGCCGTTCGGGGTGGTGGTGGATTACGCCCATACGCCGGATAGTCTGGCTCATGTGCTTCGAACTCTGCGGGAATTCACCCGGGGCCGGCTCATCGTGGTGTTCGGCTGCGGGGGCGATCGGGATCGGGGAAAACGGCCGCTCATGGGGCAAATCGCATACCGGGGGGCGGATTATGCGGTGTTGACTTCGGATAATCCCCGGACCGAAGACCCCGAGCGGATTCTCGACGATGTCGAGGCCGGTCTGGTGGAGATCGGCGCGGACCGTTCCAGGTACGAGCGGATTCCGGACCGGGCGGAGGCCATTCGACGGGCGGTGGCCCTGGCCGGGGATGGGGACATGGTGCTCATTGCCGGAAAGGGCCATGAGACTTACCAGATCATCGGCCGGCGCAAATTCGCGTTCGACGATCGACTGGTGGCCAGGAGAGCCATTGAGGCCTGCCGCAACGAGGGCGGCCGGTGAGACAGAAGGAGGACACTTCCGATGCAGGCGATGTGGTTGACGGCGGGGACGGCCTTTGTGGTGGCCGTGCTTCTGGGACCCCTGTTCATCCCCGTGCTGCGCCGACTCAAGATCGGTCAAAGCATCCGCGAAGAAGGACCCGCTTCTCACAAAAAGAAGTCCGGGACCCCGACGATGGGAGGGACAATCATTCTGCTGGCGGCGGCGGTGACCACATGGCAATTCGCCGGCAATTCGCCCAAGGCCCTTCTGGCCGTCGGGGTGACTCTGGCGTTTGGGCTGATCGGATTCATGGACGATTATATCAAGGTCGTGAAACGGAGGAACCTGGGGCTGACGGCGCGGCAAAAACTGCTGGCGCAAGGGGTTGTGGCCGTGCTGTTTTTTGTCGCCCTGGCCAGGTTTCACGGCTTTTCCTTTGACGTTTACCTCCCGTTGATCGATGTGACCTGGCACCTCGGCGGGTTGTATCTGCCGTTTTTGGCCCTGGTCCTGATCGGTACGTCCAACGCAGTGAATTTGACCGACGGGTTGGACGGCCTCGCGGCCGGAACGGCGGCCATCGCCTTGGGGACCTACGTCGTGGTGGCGTGGTGGAACAGTCAGTATGATCTGGTGGTCTTTTGTGCGGCGATGATGGGCGCGCTGCTCGGTTTTCTGGTATTCAACGCCCACCCGGCCCGGGTCTTCATGGGGGATACCGGCTCGCTGGCCATTGGGTCGGCCCTGGCGTCGACGGCGGTGTTGACCAAAACGGAGTTTTGGCTGATTCTCATCGGTGGGGTGTTCGTGGTCGAGGCGCTGTCGGTGATGATTCAGGTGTTTGCCTTTCAGACGTTCGGCCGCCGGGTCTTTCGCATGAGTCCGCTTCACCACCATTTCGAACTCGGCGGGTGGTCCGAATGGCGGGTGGTCAGCACCTTTTGGGCCGTGGGGCTGTGTTTGTCGGCCGGAGCGCTGGTGCTCTATGCCAAGGGATAGGATGCGGATGGGAAGAGGTGATACGACATGAACGAATGGGCCGGCGCCCGGGTGCTCGTGGTGGGATTGGCGCGCAGCGGAGCGGCCGCCGCCCGCCTGCTGGCCCGGCACGGTGCGGAGGTGACCGTCACGGACCGTCGATCGGAGCGGGAGTTGGGCGAGGAGCTCGCCGGGCTGGAGGGATACGGGATCCGTCTGGTGGTCGGGGGCCATCCGGGGAGACTGTTCGCCGAGCGGGTCGATTGGGTGGTGAAAAACCCCGGGGTGCCGTACAGTGCATATCCGGTGGCCGAAGCGATCCGCCGGGGCATTCCGGTGGTGACGGAACTGGAGCTGGCCTGGCGGATCCGCCCGGAGCGGTGGATCGGGATCACCGGCACCAACGGCAAAACCACCACCACCACCTGGGTGGGCCACATGTTGGCATCGGCCGGCATGCCCCACCGGGTTGCGGGCAATATCGGAGTGCCCCTGTGCGATGTGGTGGAGGAGATCGGGGACGATCTTTGGCTCGTGGCCGAGTTGTCGAGTTTCCAGCTCCAGGGTATTCTGCGGTTTCGCCCGCGTATCGGGGCGATTTTGAACATCTATCCGGCCCACCTCGATTATCACGGAAGTCTGGAAGCCTATGCGGCGGCGAAAAAGAAACTGTTCGCCAATCAGGAAACGGAGGATTGGGCGGTCACCGGAGGGGGCCGGGAGGATGTTCAGCGGCTCACCGAAGGGGTTCGAGCCCGGTTCGCCCGATTTGGCGGCCGTCCGGTCAAGGGGATTCCCGGGATGGTGGTCGAGGGAGGTCGGGTGATGTGGTGGGACGGCCGGGATGGCGAGCCGGTCTGCGCCGTGGAAGAGGTGGCTCTGCCCGGAGCGCACAATCTCGACAATTTCCTGGCGGCGGGAACGGTGGCCCGGCTCGCCGGGGCGCCGCTGTCAGCGGTGGCCGCGTCGGGTCGGGGATTTCGAGGTGTGGAACATCGCATGGAATTCATCCGGCGTTGGCGGGGCGTCGCGTTTTACAACGATTCGAAGGCGACGAATCCGGATGCGGCGGCCCGGGCGCTCGGTGCATTTTCTCGCAATGTGATCTGGATTGCCGGCGGGCTGGACCGAGGCGACGATTATCGGTGTCTGCTGCCGCTGCTTGGGGCGGGACGGGTAAAAATGGTGATGGTCATGGGTCAGTCGGGGCCCCGGATCGAGGCCTTGGCCAAAGAAGCCGGGATTTCAACCAGGCGTGTATCGGACGTGGAGGAGGCGGTGCGTCAGGCCGCCTCCCTGGCCCGGGAGGGCGATGTGGTGCTGCTTTCCCCGGCGGCGGCCAGTTGGGATCAATACCGTTCCTTTGAGGAGCGGGGCCGCATGTTCAAGGAGGCGGTGAATAAACTGTAGCAGACTGGACGAGACCGGATACAGGGGGTGGTTTGATGCCCAGCCGGGATCGCGGGCCGGATCTGCTGCTGTTGACCACAACGCTGCTGCTTTTGGGGATCGGGGTGGTGATGGTTTACAGCGCCAGCGCCGTCCTGGCCGATCAGCGATACGGAGACGCGTTTTATTACGCAAAACGCCAGGTGATTTGGGCCGCCCTGGGGGTGGTCATGCTGTTTGTCATGATGCGGATCGATTATTGGAGACTCCGGCAGTGGGCCAGACCAGTACTCGGGTTGTGTCTGCTCATGCTGGCGATGGTGCTGACCCCCATCGGGGCGGTGCGGGGCGGGGCCAGGGCGTGGCTGGGAGTGGGGTCTTTGGGCATCCAGCCCAGTGAATTCGCCAAGCTGGGGTTCATTTTATTTTTTGCGGACTGGTTAGCCAGGCCCACTTCGAAGATTGAGTCGTTTTGGCGGGGATTGGCACCGGCCCTGGGTCTGGTGGCGGTGGCCGTGGCGCTGATCATGTTGGAACCGGACCTGGGGCAGACGGTGGTGCTGGTCGGCACCATGGGGGTGGTGATTTTTGTGGCGGGGGCCCGGGTTCGTCATCTCGTTTCCCTGGCCGCTGCCGCGATGCCGGTGTTCGCCGCTCTGGTGGCGGTGGCGCCGTACCGATTGGGGCGGGTGGTGGCCTTCCTTGATCCCTGGAAGTACCCGTTAACCGAAGGCTATCATATCATCCAGTCGCTGTATGCCCTTGGACCCGGCGGGCTGTTTGGCCTGGGGCTCGGAAGGAGTCGGCAAAAGTTTCTCTATTTGCCCGAACCGCAGACCGATTTCATTTTTGCGATCCTGGCGGAGGAATTGGGGTTTATCGGGGCGGCGACGATCCTGGTGTTGTTCGCGGCGCTGGTGTGGCGGGGCGTCCATGTCGCCATGCGGGCGCCGGACGGGTTCGGCAGTTTGCTCGCCACAGGGATCGTGGCGATGATCGGGGTGCAGGTGTTGATCAATGTCGGGGTGGTGACCGGATCCATGCCGGTGACGGGCATCACCCTGCCGCTGATCAGTTATGGGGGTTCATCGTTGGTCCTCATGTTGACGGGCATCGGCATCTTGTTGAACATCTCCCGGCACGCGGGGTGCGGATGACGCGCGATGCCCAGTCCGGCGCGCGCCGGGGATGCCGGGCCCGGCGGTGAAAACGGACGGAGCGGGACGGGACGAAGAGAGGGATGGGGTATGCGGGTGCTTCTCACCGGCGGCGGAACCGGGGGTCACATTTACCCGGCTCTGGCGTTGGCCCGCCATCTGCGGCGGACGGTACAGGGCGTTGAACTTTTGTATGTGGGAACGGCGACGGGGATGGAGAGGGACCTGGTCCCCCGCGCCGGCATCCCCTTTAGAACCATTGAGGTGCGGGGGCTGCCCCGGCGCCCCGGCCTGCGGCAGGTGCGGGCCCTGTGGCGAGCATGGCGCAGTCTGGCCGAGGCCAGACAGATCCTTCGCCGGTTTCGGCCGGATGTGGTGGTGGGCACCGGAGGGTACGTTTGCGGGCCGGTGGTGTATGTGGCTTACCGGATGAGGATTCCGACCCTCATTCATGAGCAAAACGTCATCCCCGGCTTGACCAATCGGCTGTTGGCCCGGCTGGTGGACGTGGTGGCCGTCTCGTTTCCGGATACCACTTTCTTCTCCAAAGCCAAGAGGGTGGTGATCACCGGGAATCCCAGGGCCAGCGAACTCGTCGATGTGGATCCCGCCCGGATCGGGGCGCTTCGGACCGAGTACGGGCTGCGGTCCGACCGTCCGGCGGTGGTGATTGTGTCGGGGAGTCGCGGGGCACCCCCGATCAATCGGGCGGCGGCGGGGCTGTTGTCGAGATTGCGCCGGGCGCCGTTTCAATTGGTTTGGGTGACCGGACGCGTTCACTACGATGCCGTCCGATCGCAGATCCGGCAGATGTTCGGCTCCGGCGAGCTGCCGGGTCTGACGGTGATGCCTTTTTGCGACGATATGCCGGCTCTGCTGCAATTGGCCGCCTGCGCGGTCTGCCGGGCAGGGGCGTCCACGGTGGCGGAATTGACAGCGGCGGGGACGCCGGCTATTCTCATTCCGTCGCCTTATGTGGCCGGCCGCCATCAGGAGCGCAATGCCCAGTGGCTGGCCGAACGCGGCGCGGCAATCGTCATTCCCGAGGAGGAACTGACTCCCGACATCCTGTATCACAAGATCATACATATCTTAGAAAATGATGCATCGAAGGAGATGCGCCGCCGCTCCCGGGAGCTCGGGTTGACCGACGCGGCTCAGACTTTGACGCTCCTGGTGTGTTCTTTGGCTTCGAGGCAACGGGCGCGGTGACGAAGGAGCGAGTCCCTGGGTCGCGACGGACCCGGGGGCTTTTCGTGTTCAGCCGGAAAACTGTGCCGGTGCCTGGAGGTGGGCGTTTGTCACACCGGGCGGTGCCAATCCATAGTATAGGGATGCGATGGTTGGCAAGGGTTCCTGCCCTGGCCAGCCGGCGAGGAGGTTCACCGGTGAAAGAAGAGATGGGGTCGATTCTCGGCCGAGTGGATGTTGGCCGGGTGCTGCACAATGAACCGATGGCACGCCACACCACGTGGCGGATCGGAGGTCCGGCCGATGTCCTTGTGCTGCCGACCGCCGAAGACCAGATTCATCGCCTGATGGCTCTGATCGCGGAACACCATTGGCCGTGGATGGTTATGGGCAGGGGGTCGAATCTTCTGGTCCGGGACGGCGGGATACGGGGAGTCGTCATTAAATTGGCCGACAATTGGTCGGCCATGGAGATCGACGGGACCGTGCTCGTGGCCCAGTCGGGCCGGCTCATCGTATCCGCGGCCAACGTGGCGATCCGCCGGGGACTGGCCGGTCTGGAATTCGCCACGGGGATTCCCGGAAGCGTGGGCGGAGCGGTGCGAATGAACGCCGGCGCCCACGGCGGAGAAATTCGTCACGTGTTGAAGTGGGCCGACCTGGTTTTTCCGGACGGTACCCCTCGCCGGGTGACCGGCGAGGAGATGGGGTTCGGGTATCGCTCCAGTCGTGTCGCCGAGTGGGGGGCCTTGGTGGTGCGCGCGGCCTTTCAGTTGTCCCCCGGCGACCCGGAGGCGCTGATCCGGCGGGCGAAAACCTGGACCCGCCGGCGCCGCCAGACCCAACCCCTGTCCCAGGCCAGCGCCGGAAGTGTTTTTCAAAATCCGGCGAACCACTTTGCCGCCCGGCTGATCGAAGAAGCGGGGCTCAAGGGGACACGGGTCGGGGGAGCCCAGATTTCCCCCATCCACGCCAATTTCATCGTCAATCTGGGCGGGGCAACGGCCCGGGATGTGCTGGAATTGATCTGTTTGGCCCAGGAAGAGGTCTATCGAAAGTTCGCCATCCGGCTGACGCCCGAAGTCAAAATTGTCGGGGAGGATGTTGAAACCGGGGGGTGAAGGCCTTGGACCAGATTGTCGTGGAAGGGGGCACGCCGCTGCGGGGCGCGGTCCGGGTGCACGGTGCGAAGAACGCGGCCTTGCCGATTCTCGCCGCCAGCCTGCTCGTCGATGGTGTGTGCGTTGTCGACGATGTGCCGGACCTGCAGGACATCCGCGTCATGGTCGACATTCTGCGCGCACTGGGCGCTTCGGTGGAGTATTCGCCTCCGGTGGTCCGGGTGGATGCCCGACGGATTTCCCAAACCGAGGTGCCCGAAGAACTGATGCGGCGGATGCGCTCCTCGATTTTCCTTATGGGCCCGCTTTTGGCCAGGTATGGTCACGCCCGGGTCTCCCGCCCGGGGGGATGCACCATCGGGTCCCGGCCTATCGATCTGCACTTGAAAGGGCTCGCGGCCCTGGGGTCATCCATCGACGAACGACACGGTTATATTGATTGCCGAGCGCGGCGGTTGCGGGGGGCGGCCATCTATTTGGATACTCCCAGTGTGGGAGCGACGGAGAATTTGATGATGGCGTCGGTCCTGGCGGAGGGCACCACGGTGATCGGCAACGCCGCGCGGGAACCGGAGATCGCGGACCTCGCCGATTTTCTGAACCGCCTCGGGGCGAGAATCGAGGGGGCCGGGGAGGATACCGTCGTCATATCCGGGGTGCAGAGCCTGGCCGGGGGAAGACACACGATCATTCCCGATCGCATCGTGGCCGGAACCCTGGCCATCGCCGCAGCCATGGCGGGCGGTGAAGTGACCCTGGAACACGTGCGGCCGCGCCATCTGGGGGCGGTATTGACGAAATTGCGCGAGGCCGGTGTTGAAATCGAGGTCGGCCGTGATATAATGAGGGTGCGTTCGGACGGGGAGTTGTCCGCCGTTGAACAGGTGCGAACGGCGCCGTATCCCGGTTTTCCCACCGACCTTCAGGCGCCGTTCATGGCGCTGCTGAGCGTGGCCCGGGGGATGTCCATCGTTTCGGAAACGGTGTTTGAGGAGCGATTCAAACACGTCGGCGAACTGTGCCGAATGGGTGCCAATATCCGGGTGGATTTGCGGACGGCGTTCGTACAGGGAGTGCCCCGGCTGACCGGGGCCGTGGTACAGGCGAGCGATTTGCGGGCCGGGGCCGCCCTGGTTTTGGCGGGCCTCGCGGCGAAGGGGACGACCGTGGTGGAACAGGCCCATCACATCGATCGAGGGTATGAGCGGTTGGACGAAATGCTGCGGGGCCTGGGGGCCCGGGTGCGGCGATTGTCCCAATCATAGATGGTACCGGGAGAGCGGCATACTGTGGAACATAGATATGCCGCTCTTTTTTCAGTATGACGGGGGTTCGGCATTTTGAAGACGGGCGGCACAGCGGGACATCGGGGAGCGGTCGACGGCAAACGGCGTTTTCGGGCTCGGATGCTGTTGATCGGGTTTCTTCTCGGTTCCGCCGTGGCATTGTTTTTTGGGTCTCCCTTATCCCGGGTGACGAATATACGTGTGGAGGGGACGCACAGTCTGTCGCCGGTCGAGGTGGAACAGGCGGCAGGGATTTCCCGGGGTACGTGGTGGTTTCGGGTGAAGCCGGGTGAGGTGGCCGACCGGATCAAAAAGGTCTTTCCGCTGGCGGCCGATGTTCAGGTGCACCTCGGTTGGACGGGCACGATGACGATCTCCGTGACAGAAAAAGGGGTTGTGGCGGTGTTCCCGGCTGGCGGGGCGTGGTACCGGCTGTTGGACGACGGGACGGCTCTGGACGTGGTGCGGCCCGGGGAATCGATCGGCATGCCTCTGGTGACGGCGGACGGTGCCGCCCCGGTGACGTTGGGCAAACCGGTGCAGGCGGCGGTTCAGGCGTGTAAACAGTTGGCGAAGCTTTCCCCGGATCTGCGGGCCCAACTGGCCGAGGTGCACCTGGGCGATCCGGACGTGTGGACGGTTTACACCACGGACCATTATGAATTGCACGTGCCGGATGAGAATTTTGCCGGACGTATTCAGTGGTTCCCGAAGATTCGGGATCAGGTCAAGGACAAGGGCCCCGGGGAGATCTGGCTGACGGATCCGTTCCGGTACATCCCGTTTTCGGGCGGGAAGGGGAGCCGCTGATGGTGAAACGGGTGGAAACTGCGGTGTTGTTGACCTTGATCGGGGTGTTGCTCGGCTTTATGGTGACCGTGCAGCTCAAGAGCACCCATGCCGTCCGGGGAGCGCCGCCGCCCTTGCGCATCGATGAAACATCCCGGCTCATGGATTCCCTGGCGGCGGCCAGGCACACCAATGCCGCGCTGGAGAACAAGATTGCGGAACTCCAGGCCCGGGTGGATCAATACGAAAAACAGATGGATGCTGAGATGGGGCCGGCGGCGCCGGATCGAAAGAAGCTGGAAGACTATCAGATTTTGGCGGGGACCGTTCCGGTTCACGGTCCCGGGGTCACCCTGACCATCGACGATCATCACGGCCCCATTCCCGCCGGCGTCGATTCCCGGTACGCCATCGTGCACGATTTTGATTTGCGCCGGGTGGTGAACGAGTTGTACGCCGGAGGCGCCGAGGCGGTATCGATCAACGGCGAACGGATGGCGGTGAGCACCGGCGTGGTGTGTATCGGGCCGACGATTCGGGTGGGGATGGCGCGGTTGGTCCCGCCCTTTACCATTGAAGCGATCGGTGATACGCGGCGATTGCAGGACCAGTTGAACCGGTCTGGAGGGATCCTGGATTTGTTGCGGAGCCGAAGTGTGACGGTGTCCGGTCCTGTCGTCCGGGCGGATCTCCATCTGAACTCGGCGGCCGGCAATCAAACGGAGTGAGGGGCGAGGACGGTGTCGGCAACGCGGGAATCCGGAGCGGCGGGTCGTCCGGGAAAAACCCTGTATGTGGTGCTGTTCGCGGCGTCCACCGTGGTGGGGTTCATGGCGGCTGTGCAGATCGCCACGGTTCGCCAACCGGCCACGGCTCACGGCGACATTGTTGAATTGCGCAGTGAGCTGGTTCAACAACAGGCCAAGCAGGAAGGACTTCTCAAGACGCTGGGGGACCTGCAGCGACAATTGGAGAAGTACCAGGCGACGGGAGGCAACCGGAGCGACATGGCGGCGGCGCTCATCCAAGAGGTGCAGGACGCCAGACGCCAGGCAGGTCTGGAACCGGCCGGCGGTCCCGGGGTGGTGGTGACCGTTCGGGATATCCCCGGGCCTCCGGTCAGCGGACAGGACACTCATATTTACGACTGGATGCTGCAGATGATCGTCAATCTCCTGTACGGGAACGGTGCCGAGGCCATTGCCCTCAACGGCCAGCGGTTGATTACGACCTCCTTTATCCGGGAGGTCAACGGCGTGATGCAGGTGAACACCCACCCCATCTCGATGCCCTACGTGATTGAGGCGGTCGGGGACGCGGAGCGCATGAAGGCGGCGTTGACCATCAATCCCATCGTTCAGGACTATCGGCAAATCGGGAAAGAGGTGACCATCGAGGCGCGCCAGGGTGGTGCGGTGGTCGAGGTTCCCGCCTACCGGGATCCGGTGGAGTTCCGTTTTGCGAAGAAAGAGGTGACCGGGGGATCATGATCTGGTTGTCCATCGTGGGGTTGATCCTGGGTGTGTTGTTGGGACTGGCTTTTAATGTGACCATCCCTCCCCAGTTTTCCAGTTATCTGTCCATTGCGGTTCTGGCGGCCCTGGATACGGTGTTCGGAGGGATTCGCGCCGGATTGGAAGGCAACTTCGACAGCCGCGTCTTCATCAGCGGATTTTTCTTCAATACCCTGCTGGCGGCGTTTTTGGCGTTTATCGGCGTACAACTGGGGGTGGACCTCTATTTGGCGGCGGTGTTCGCCTTTGGCGTCCGACTGTTCCAGAACATCGCCACCATTCGGCGTATTCTCATGGACCGAAGAAGACCTTCGTCTTCGGCCTGATCCGTTTTTGCCGGTGCCGGGGAAGCCCGGCGCTTCTTTTTTGTAAAGATGCCTTCGAAAAAAAAAGGGATTCCCTGCGTTGCGTCGAATTTTCTAGAAGAGCATCTAGGGAGTGGGTTTGGGGGTGCCACTTTTTGACCAAGGGCGACATCATCGTCAGTCTGGACGTTGGGACGTCCAGGATCCGGGTCATCATTGGAGAAATTGCAGGTAGCAATCTGAACGTGATCGGAGTCGGCACCGCACCCGGAGACGGCCTTCGGCACGGGGCCATTGTCGACATCGACAAGACCGTCCAAGCCATTCGGGAAGCGGTGGAACACGCGGAGCGCATGGTCGGCGTACATATTCAGTCGGCCTATGTGGGGGTGTCGGGGAGCCATATCGCCCTTCAGTCCAGCCATGGGGTGGTGGCGGTCTCGTCACCCGACCGGGAGATCACCGAAGACGATGTGGACCGAGTGCTTCAAGCCGCCCGGGTGATCGCCCTGCCTCCCGAGCGGGAGATCGTGGATGTGGTCCCCAAGGAATACGTGGTCGACGGTTTGGAAGGGATTACCGATCCGCGGGGAATGATCGGGGTTCGTCTGGAAGTGGACGCCCACATCATCACCGGATCCCGAACGGTGATCCACAACCTGGTTCGATGTGTGGAACGGGCGGAACTAGAGATCGCCGGTTTGGTTCTCCTTCCTCTCGCCGCGGGAGCTGTCGCCCTCTCCCCCGATGAGAAAAAGCTCGGCGTCGTGCTGGTCGATCTCGGCGCCGGCGCCACGACGATCTCGGTGTTCGAGCGAGGCACCCTGGCCGGAATGAGTGTACTACCGGTCGGCGGCGACTATGTGACCAATGATATTGCCATCGGTCTGCGGACGCAAACGGACGTGGCCGAGATGATCAAATCGAAATACGGATGGGCCATGGTCGCCCTGGCGCCCGGGGATGAACATTTCAAAGTCCCACGGATCGGCAGCCAGGACGAGAAAGAGGTCTCGGCGCCGGAGTTGGCGGAAATCATCGAACCGCGCCTGCAGGAGATTTTTTACCTGATTCGCCGTGAAATCGAGCGCATGGGTGTGGCCAGGGAGGTTCCAGGAGGCTATGTCCTGTACGGCGGCGTCTCCGCCACCCGCGGCATCGACAAACTCGGTGAGCACGAATTGTCCGCCCCCGTGAGGGTGGCCGTACCGGAATTTCTGGGAGTGCGGGATACTTCGTTTGTCAACGGGGTGGGCATTATCCGCTTTGTCGCCAACCATAGCCACCGCCGGGCCGTGGTTCATCAGCCCGCTCGCAGGGGGGCTTCCCCGGGGCTGATTCGACGGATTAAGAGTTGGTTTGCCGATTTTATGTGAGCGGAGGGGAACGGTGATGCTCGGTTCGAATTCGACACGGAGCACCTCGCACAGATCAAGGTGATCGGCGTGGGAGGGGGAGGTTGCAATGCGGTCAACCGGATGATCGAGGCGGGCATCAAGGGGGTGGAGTTCATTGCGGTGAACACCGATGCCCAGGCCTTGCAATTATCCAAGGCGGAGAGCCGGCTGCAGATCGGGGAGAAGTTGACCAGGGGTCTCGGGGCCGGGGCCAACCCCGAAATCGGCAAGAAAGCGGCGGATGAAAGCCGGGAGCAGATCATGAATTCCCTGCGCGGGGCGGACATGGTTTTCGTCACGGCGGGGATGGGCGGCGGCACCGGAACCGGGGCGGCGCCGGTGATTGCCGAGATCGCCAAGGAGCTCGGTTCGCTGACGGTGGGGGTGGTGACCAAGCCGTTCAGCTTTGAGGGGCGCCGGCGCATGAACCAGGCGGAGCAAGGGATTCAACACCTGAAGGAGAAAGTGGACACACTGATCGTGATACCCAACGACCGCCTGTTGGAGATCGTGGACCGCAACACGCCGATGCTCGAGGCGTTTCGGGAAGCGGACAACGTGTTGCGTCAAGGGGTCTCCGGCATTTCGGACCTGATCGCCGTGCCCGGGTTGATCAATGTGGACTTTGCCGACGTGAAAACGATCATGACCGAGCGGGGCTCGGCGCTGATGGGCATCGGCGTCTCCAGCGGGGAGAATCGTGCGGCGGAAGCGGCGAAAAAGGCGATTTGCAGTCCGCTGCTGGAAACGTCGATCGACGGGGCGCGCGGCGTGCTGATGCATATCGCGGGGGGGAACAATCTCAGCCTGTTCGAGGTCAACGAAGCGGCGGACATCGTGTCCTCGGCGGCCGATCCGGAAGTCAACATGATTTTCGGCGCGGTGATCAATCAGGATTTGAAAGATGAGATCGTGGTGACCGTGATTGCCACCGGTTTTGAGCACAAACCGCAGATGCAGGCGAAACCGGTGAACAAGCTGGAAATTCGTCCCTTTCAAAACTCCGCCTCGAATCAGCAAGAGGATTACCACATCCCCGCATTTCTCCGACATCGGCGGGGATAAGCGGCGACGCGCTTCCCCTGCGGCTGCGCTCCCGGACCATCCGGGGGCTTTTTTTGTCCCCTTCGTCAAGGTATGACAAAGTTTGTCATAGACATGTACTATACTGTTTCGTACGACGCCCCGGTTTGAAGGTGGGGTGGAACCCGTGCCCGTGATGTACGGAGATCTGGTTTTCGCGGTGAACGCGTTGATGGACGCGGCGACCCTGTGGGCCACAGCCTGGATTCTCCGCATCCGCCCGAGGCCGTGGCGGGTGATCCCGGCCGCCGCCCTCGGGGCGGTTTACGCTTTGGCGGCGCTGTTCCTGCCGGTTCTCGGAGACTGGTGGTTCCGCACGGCGGTATCCGTGGTCATGTTGCGGTTGGCTCTGCCTCTTCGCGGCGGATGGGACCTCATTCAGGGCACCGCCTGCTTTTATCTGGCCAATTTTGTGTTCGCCGGGGCCGTGATCGCCCTACAGGTCACCGCGGGGGGAAGCGCCCAGACCGGGGCCGGCCTGGTGGTGTTCACCCGGACTCCCGGGTGGCTTTGGCGACTGCGGACCGGGGCGCTTTTGGCCGGCATTCCGTTGGGGCTTATGGCCCTGGCCGGACTGTATCGGGTCAAGGTGCAAAACGACCGCCTGTTTCGACATGTCGGCCGGCTGGTGATCGTCACGCCGCTGGGTTCTTGTGAGGTACCGGCTCTGGTGGACTCGGGGAACCAGCTTCTGGAACCTCTCAGCGGCTGGCCGGTGGTCATTGCGGAAGCCGGCGCTCTTCGGTCGGTCCTTCCGGAACAACTGACCGACTGGCTGATGGGGAGCCCGGGGTTGGGGCGCGATCCGCCGAGGCTGCCCGAAGTGCAGCTTCCCGAAGAGTGGTCTTCCCGAGTTCGGGTGGTTCCCTGGCGGGGCATCGGCGGTCGCGGCGGGGTTCTGGTCGCGATTCGTCCCGACATGATTCAAATGCGGCAGGGAAGGGACATGTGGATCAGCGACCGGGTGTATGTGGCGGTTCAGGGGCAGCCCGTGGACGCGCGTGACCGGTACGCGGCCATTGTACCTGCATCGGTGTTCGATTCGGAGGCGGCCCTCGCGGAACGAGCCGGTCACTGAAGGAGGACACGATATGAGCGAACGCTGGGAGAGGTGGCGATGGCGTCTCCGCTTTTGGTGGTGGCGCATCACCGGACGGCTGTTCAAAGGGGAAGAAGTGGATTATGTCGGAGGCGGTGAGGCCCTTCCACCTCCCTTAACCCGGGAGGAAGAAGAAGCCCTGTTGGCGCGATTGACCCAGGGCGATGAATCGGTGCGTTCCACCTTGATCGAGCGGAATCTGCGACTGGTCGTGTACATCGCCCGGAAATTCGAGAATACCGGAATCTATATTGAAGATCTCGTATCCATCGGCACCATCGGCCTCATCAAAGCCGTGAACACGTTCGACCCCCAGAAGCGAATCAAGCTGGCCACTTATGCGTCCCGATGCATTGAAAACGAGATCCTCATGTTTTTGCGGAGGAACAACAAGGTTCGGGCGGAAGTCTCTTTTGACGAGCCGTTGAACGTGGATTGGGACGGCAACGAATTGCTGTTGTCCGACGTGCTGGGGACCGAGAACGACACGATTTATCGGAACATCGAGCAAGAGATCGACAGGCACTTGCTGTACGACGCCTTGGGGAAACTCACCGAGCGGGAACGAAAAATCATGGAACTGCGATTCGGCCTGACGGGAGGCCGGGAGATGACCCAGAAGGACGTGGCGGATTTGCTCGGGATCTCCCAGTCCTACATTTCTCGTTTGGAAAAACGGATCATCAAACGGCTGCGCAAGGAATTCAATCGAATGCTATAACTGCATATTTCTTCCCTCCCAGGGGATACTGATGACCGGGCCGACGGCCCACGGATCGACGCGGGAGGGACAACATGAAACGCAACAAGGTGGAAATTTGCGGAGTCAACACCTCGCAGTTGCCGGTACTGACCAACGCCGAGATGCGAAAGTTGTTCGCCGACCTCCAGGCCGGCGACCTCACCGCCCGGGAACGCTTGATTCATGGCAACCTGCGCCTGGTTCTCTCCGTCATCCAGCGTTTCAACAACCGGGGAGAGAATGTGGACGATCTGTTCCAGGTCGGATGTATCGGTTTGATGAAAGCCATCGATAACTTCGATCTCAGCCAGAACGTCAAATTTTCCACCTATGCGGTTCCGATGATCATCGGGGAGATTCGGCGGTATCTGCGCGACAACAATCCCATTCGCGTCAGCCGCTCGCTGCGGGACATCGCGTACAAAGCCCTGCAGGTGCGGGATCAACTGACCAACGAACGGTTGCGGGAACCGACCATCACGGAAATTTCCGAGCAGTTGAATCTGCCCAAAGAGGATGTGGTGTTCGCCCTGGATGCGATCCAAGATCCGGTGTCCCTGTTCGAGCCGATCTATCATGACGGGGGCGACCCGATTTATGTCATGGACCAGATCCGGGATGAGCGCCACCAGGATGTCCTGTGGGTGGAGGAGATCGCCCTTCGGGAAGCGCTGAACAAACTGGGGAAGCGGGAACAAAAAATTCTATCAATGCGCTTCTTTGAAGGGAAGACCCAGATGGAGGTGGCCGAGGAAATCGGGATCTCCCAAGCTCAGGTGTCCAGATTGGAAAAATCGGCCATCCAGCATATGCAAAAATTCATCAAGGTCCAGGGATGAAAAGTCCGGTCCTCACACGGCGGCGCCTCGGGGGCGCTTTTTTTTTTTGGGCACTTTCCCAGGCCGGCCGCATATATAAGGGGTGAAAGGCAAGGACCGCGGAAGCAGGGATGAGGCGATGGCCACCATGAAGGCATCGGAACTGCAAGCGAAGGATGTCGTCAATATTCGTGACGGCGCCAGGCTCGGGACGGTGGGGGACTTGGACATCGATCTCGACCAGGGGGTGGTCCGGGCCATTGTCGTGCCCGGATCGGCCCGGCTGTTCGGATTGTGGCGGGGCGGGCAGGAGTATGTGATCCCTTGGGATCAGATCGTGAAAATCGGCACGGATGTCATCTTGGTGGAGTTGCGCCCGGCCGTGGAGGCCGAGGTGTACCGCCCCACGGGCGGTCCCGGTGTGTCCGAGGGGTACTGAGATGTGGTACACTGTGGGCGAGAACCTACAGGTTGGGGGAGCGGGGCATGGAATGGGAGTTGGCCCGGACGGGGGGCGTGGCCTATTGGAGAATGGCGGCATGGGAATCTCTGGGCGGGGTTCGCGCCCGTTTTTTCACCCGGTTGGGCGGCTCCAGCCGGCCTCCTTACGACAGCCTGAATTTCGGGTTTGGGTCGGGGGATGCGATCGAGACGGTACAGGACAACCGCCGGCGGGCCGCCGCCTCTTTCGGCCGGTCACTTGAATCCTGGACGTTTTGCCATCAGGTTCACGGCAACCGGATCCTGTCCGTCTCCGCGGCCGATGCGGGTCGGGGAGCTCTGGGGCCGCACGACATTCTGGGGGAAGCGGACGGGATGGTCACCCGGGAGCCGGGGGTGGTCCTCGCCGTTCTGGCGGCCGATTGTGTGCCGGTTCTGCTTTATGCCCCCGATATCGGGGCGGTGGCGGCGGTCCACGCCGGGTGGCGCGGCACGGCGGTTCGGGTTGTGGAAGCGGCCATCGGCGCATTGGTGGATTGGGGGGCGGCCGCGGATCGGATGTACGGGGCCATCGGGCCGTCCATCGGTCCGTGCTGTTACGAGGTGGACGATCGGGTGCGCCTTGCGTTCGACGATCACTGGACCGCCGTCCCCGAAGGGGTGTTTGTGCCGAATCGTCCCGGCCACTACACCCTGGATTTGTGGGGGGCCAACCGAGAGATCCTGCGGCAAAACGGCGTGCCCGGGGAACGGGTTGCGGTGCTGGGCGTGTGCACGTCCTGTCGGCCCGATGTCTGTTATTCGCACCGAAGAGATCGCGGCGTGACCGGCCGGATGGCGGCGGCTGTGGCTCTGGTGCACGGCGGTCCGACGTCCGGGACGGAGGGATAAGACATGACCATCGAAGAGCGGCTCGAGTTCGTGAAAGGACGGATTGCCCGGGCGTGCGCCCGGGTGGGACGCGATCCGGGCGGGGTCCGGCTGGTCGCCGTCAGCAAGTACATCGATGCGCTCCAGGCCGGGCGGTGGGTGAGAGCCGGGCTGACCGACCTCGGGGAGAATCGGTGGCGGGTGGCGAAAGAGAAGGTCGAGTCTTTCGGGGGCGAGGTGACCTGGCATTTTATCGGCCACCTGCAAACCAACAAGGTCAAACCCGTGGTGGAACATTTCACATGGCTTCATTCGCTGGACAGGCTTTCCCTGGTCGACGCCTTGGCCAAACGGTTGGGAGAGGTCGAGCTTGCGGGGGGTCGTCCTTTTTATACCCTGGTGCAGGTGAACGTGGCCGGGGAAGAGACCAAAAGCGGCATCCCCCCCGAGGATGTGGGGGATCTCCTCGATTACATACACGGTCTTCGCCGGTCGCCGCGCTGGAAGATGGCCGGATTTATGACCATGGCTCCCCGGGTGCGGGAGGCCGAAGAGGCGCGGGAAGTGTTTCGCGGACTGCGTGAAATTCGAGACCGGTTTGCCGATCATCCCGTCTGGGAAGGTCGGAGTGCCCTGGAGTTGTCCATGGGCATGTCCGACGATTATGAAGTGGCGGTGGAAGAAGGGGCGACCATGGTTCGCCTGGGCCGGGTGTTGCTGGGGGATGAGGGAGCCGGTGGAGCAGCCGACTCTGAATGAAAGGGAGAGGGATGACGGTATGAGCGGTCGGGTTCGCCGATGGTTGCAGTTCCTCGGTTTTGGCGACGATGACTTGATCGAAGAACCCCGGGAGGAGGAGGTTCCGGGTCCGATGGCGGCGCCCGGGAAAAAGGGGGCGGTGGTCAGCCTTCACCAGCCCAAGGCGGTGAAACTGGTGCTGTGTGAACCCGCCCGATTCGAGGAAGGGCAGGGCATCGCGGATCACCTGCGCAATCGCCGGGCGGCGGTGATCAATCTGCAAAAGGTTCCTTATGAAGAAGGGCTGCGCATCATGGATTTTCTCAGCGGCGTCTTGTACGCTTTGGGGGGCACCATGCAGAAAATCGGCCCTCAGATTATTCTCTGTGCTCCGGACAATGTGGATGTGCAGGGGGCCATCTCCGATTACCTGAACCAACAGGAGTCCCAGGACAAAATGAGGTGAAGCGCGGCGTTGAACGTGTACATGACGGTGATTCAACTGGTGGAGATCGTGCTCAATGTCTACTGGTACCTGCTTGTCGCCCGGGGATTCCTTTCATTTTTTCCCGACGTCTGGCATACCCGGTTGGGCGATTGGCTGGTGCGGCTGACGGAGCCGTACCTGGCTTTGTTTCGGCGGTTCATTCCCAGTTTGCCCCTCGGTGCGGTCTCGCTGGATCTCTCGTATCTCGTGGCTCTCATCGTCTATTTGTTCCTCGAACGGGGTGTGTGGCAACTGCTCGCATGGATCTTTCAGATGGCGGGGCTGATGTAGGTGTCATTTCCGTGGGAATCTCACCTTCATCCGGGTGAGCGGCCGTTCGCCCGGCAGGCCCTGCGGTGGGTGGAGGCGGCCGGGGAACGTTGGCGCCCGGTGTTGACCGATTTTTACGATCATCGCCGGCAACAGATCGTCCGGGTGATCGCCGCCACCGTGGGCGGTGTCAAGGTTCGCGCCTGGGGCGGTTACCCCGAGGCCGAGCGGGCCAGGCTGTGGATCGCCCCCGAGCCGCTCGTGCCCCGGGAGGACGACTGGGAGCTGGGGTTTGTGAGGGTCCGGGCCAGAGGCGCCTCCTGGTCGCACGGGGATGTGCTGGGATCCCTTCTCGGCCTGGGCATTCGCCGGGAGAAAATCGGCGATCTCTCGGTGGCTCCCGAGGAAGCCCGGTGCATTGTCACCGAGGAAATGACGGCGTTTTTGTGCGTCCACTGGCGAAAGATCGGAAGGTTTTCCGTTCATCCCGAGGCGATCGCGGACCGGGATTTTGTCCCCCCGGAGATGTCCTGGCGGGAGGAGCGCGTGTCCGTCGCCTCCCTGCGCTTGGATGCGGTGCTGCACGAGGCGTTGCACTGGCCCCGCCAAAAGGCGGCGGATTGGATCAAGAAAGGCATGGTTCAGGTCAATTGGGCCGTGTGCGGGGAAGTTTCCCGGGAGGTGGCGGCCGGGGACACTCTCTCGGTTCGCGGCGTCGGGCGTCTGAGGATCGCCGGAGTGGAAGGGCGGAGTCGTCGGGGAAGATGGATCTTGCGGGTCGGGTTTCTGCAGTAGTCGGGTGCAGGATTTCCCGAACCGGCGTCGAATTTTTAGGGACAGCACGGATGCAGACTCGGGGGAGGTGGGCGGCGTGCCGCTGACGCCGTTGGATATTCACAATAAGGAATTCAGCGTATCCTTTCGTGGTTATAATCAAGATGAAGTGAATGAATTTCTGCGGCAGATCATCCAGGAGTTCGAGGCGCTGATCCGGGAAAACAAACAACTGACGGAACAGGTGCGCCAGATGGAGGAACGGCTTGGGCACTTCACCAACTTGGAAGAGAGCCTCAGTAAGTCGATCGTCGTGGCCCAGGAGGCGGCCGAAGAGGTGAAGGCGAACGCCCGGAAAGAGGCCCAGTTGATCGTGCGCGAAGCGGAGAAAAACGCCGACCGGATCGTCAACGAGGCGCTGATGAAGTCCCGGAAGATTCTCATGGACATGGAGGAAATCCAAAAGCAGGTGTCGGTGTTCCGCACCCGTTTCCGGTCACTGGTTCAGGCGCAGTTGGAATTGATCGAAGCCCCCGACTGGGACCACCTGGTCGAAGATTTGCAGCAGGCCGGACAGTTGGAATCGTAAACCGGCGAAGGGGGAAGACGCCGAATTTGACAGGTTTTCCGGCAGAATTTATACTGAATGGTGCGGATTGGCGTCGATCGGCCGGTGGGTCGACGCTGCGGGAGTATGGAGAGGGTTGTGCGGCGAAAGGTGACGGCCTCTCGTCCCTGCGCGGGGATGGGGGCTTTTTGTTTGTCGGGTGAAAGGAGGACGCCTCATGGACTATAGCCACACCCTGCACTTGCCGAAGACCGATTTTCCAATGAAGGGAAATTTACCCAAACGCGAGCCGGAGATTCAGCGCCGGTGGGATGAGATCGGCTTGTATCGCCGGTCGGTGGAAATGCGGCGGGGGCGGCCGAAATTCATTCTCCACGACGGTCCCCCGTACGCCAACGGGAACATTCACGTGGGCCACGCCCTGAACAAGATTCTGAAAGATATCATTGTGAAGTTCAAGACCATGGACGGTTATGAAGCCCCGTATGTGCCGGGCTGGGACACCCACGGACTGCCCATTGAACATGCGATCATCAAGTCCGAAAAGTTGAATCGCCACGAGATCGATGTGCTGGGGTTCAGAGAGATGTGCCGGCAGTACGCCCTGGAGTACATTGATCGCCAGCGGCAGCAATTCAAGCGCCTGGGGGTGCGCGGGGATTGGGATCATCCGTACATGACCCTGGAACCCGCCTATGAAGCGGCACAGATCCGGGTGTTCGGGGAAATGGCGAAAAAGGGCTATATCTATAAGGGACTGAAGCCCGTCTATTGGTGTCCGTCTTGTGAAACCGCCCTCGCCGAGGCGGAGATCGAGTATCGGGACAAGGTGTCCCCGAGCATTTACGTCAAATTTCCCGTCGTGGACGGGAAGGGCGTCGTCGAGCCGGACGGTGCCTCGGTGGTGATCTGGACCACGACCCCGTGGACGCTGGTGGCCAACCAGGCGGTGGCCTTGGGCCCATCGTTGCGCTATGTGCTCGCCCAGGTCGGCGCCGAGCGGTGGGTGGTGGCCAAGGACCGGCTCGAAGATGTGTTGACAGCGGCGGGAGCCGGTCCGAATGCCGGACGGGTCTTGACCGAGTTTGAAGGGCGGGATTTCGAAGGCGGTCTGCTTCAGCACCCGTTTTACGCCGACCGGAGGGTGCCGGTGGTGTTGGGGGATCACGTCACCCTGGACGCCGGCACCGGAGCGGTGCACACCGCCCCGGGGCACGGCATGGAAGATTACGTGGTGGGACTGAAATATCACTTGCCCATCGTGGCGCCGGTGGATGACCGCGGGCGGTTCACCGAGGAGGGACGGCCGGTGCAGGGTCAGTTTTACGCCAAGGCGAACGATGCGCTCTGCGATCTTCTGCGGCGGGAGGGGGCCATGGTGGCGGAAGGGCGGATCAGCCACCAGTACCCCCATTGTTGGCGATGCAAAAACCCGGTGATTTATCGGGCGACGGAGCAGTGGTTCGCGTCCATCGACCGGTTTCGCCGTGCGCTGCTCGATGAGATTGAACGGGTTCGGTGGATCCCCGCCTGGGGCCAACATCGGATTCACAACATGGTGGCCGAGCGCGAGGATTGGTGCATCTCCCGCCAGCGGGTGTGGGGCGTGCCCATCCCGGTTTTCTACTGCGAGTCGTGCGGGGAGACGGCGATCGACGATCGGACCATTGATCAGGTGGCGCGGCTGTTCGAGCAATACGGGTCCCAGGTGTGGTTTGCCCGGGAGGCGAAAGATCTGCTGCCGGAAGGATATCGCTGTCGTTGCGGAGGAGATCGATTCCGCAAGGAAACGGACATTATGGACGTCTGGTTCGATTCGGGATCCAGCCACATGGCGGTATTGGAGCAAAGGCCGGAGTTGCGGTGGCCGGCCGACATGTACCTCGAGGGATCGGATCAGCACCGGGGATGGTTCAATTCATCCCTGTCGACGGCCGTCGCCGTCAAAGGCAGAGCCCCGTACCACGCCGTGCTCACCCACGGATTTCTCCTGGACGGCGAGGGCCGGAAGATGTCGAAGAGCTTGGGGAATGTGGTGGACCCCCTGGACGTCATGAACCGGCTCGGCGCGGACATTTTGCGACTGTGGGTCGCGTCGGTGGATTACCGTTCGGATGCCCGGGTGTCCGACGCGATTCTCAAACAGGTGGCGGAAGTCTATCGGAAGATCCGCAACACCTTCCGGTTCCTGCTCGGCAACCTCCATGATTTCGACCCGGCGGAGCACAGGGTTCCGTACGAGCGGATGGCCGAGTTGGATCGCTGGGCGCTGGATCAGTTGCAGCGGGTGGTGGAGCGGACCACGGCCGCCTATCGGAATTACGAATTTCACCTGGTGTTCCACGCTGTGCACAATTTTTGCGCCGTACAGATGAGCGCGTTTTATCTCGATGTGCTTAAGGACCGGATGTACTGCAGCCGGTCGGACGACCCGCTCAGGCGGTCCGCCCAGACCGCGCTGTACGACATCTTGGTGACATTGGTCAGGTTGGTCGCTCCCATCATCAGCCACACCGCCGATGAGGTTTGGGGGTATATCCCGGGGGTGGACGGACCGAGCGCCCAACTGACCGATTGGCCGGCTGTGCAAGTCGAGTGGAAAGATGACGCCCTCATGCGCAAGTGGGACCTGGTCCTGGCTCTGCGCTACGAAGTGGCCAAAGGGCTGGAAGCGGCCCGGCAACAGAAGATCATCGGCAACAGCTTGGGGGCGGCGGTGGAGCTCTGGCTTTTCCCTCCTTTTGAAGAGCTCCGACCCATGGCCGGCGATCTGCCGCAAATCCTGATTGTTTCCCAGGTCATGGTGCATGGGCCGGAAGAGGCGCCGCCCCCCGACGCCCTGCAGTTCGAGGGAGTGGCTGTAAAAGTGCACCCCGCTCCGGGGAACAAATGTGAACGGTGCTGGATGGTGCTGCCGGAGGTGGGCACCGTGGAGGGCCATCCGGATCTTTGTGTGCGGTGTGCCGGTGTGATCGGGGAAAAAAAACTTGATGACCAATCCTGATCGTGTTACAATCGCGGTGTCAAAAAAGCAGATTTCACCATCCTCGTTAGGTGAGGCGTGTGTACAAACACAGGCCACTGCCCCACCTTGAAGCAATGGGTAGACCAGGAATTGCCGGATTAAGGCTTTTCCTAAGGTGGCTGAGCGGTGCGGCTCTACGTTGTACACTGTCGAAGCTCGACTAGGGGGACGGGTGTGCGGCCTGCGCATGGATTCCCCCGGATGTCGGGGGTTTTTTTGTGGCCGATCGACGGATTCTGTTGACGAAGGGGGGGCGGGCATGTCGGCGTACGGACAGGCCAGGCAAAAGCCGGGTTGGTGGGTGGATGTCGCGCTGTTGGCCGGAGTTCTCGGACTCTTTTATGGCATCGTTGAAGTGGGCAGAGGAATGGTGGAACCGTATGCACCCCAGTCGTCCATGACCGTCTCCCTGGACCCGGCCGTGTTGCCCTATTACGCCGGACGAAGTCTGGTACGGATGTTCTTGGCCCTGGGGGCTTCCCTGGTGTTCACCGTCCTCTATGCCCGGTTGGCCTCCCGCAGTCGGATGGGGGAACGGATTCTGATCCCGCTCCTCGATATTCTGCAGTCGGTGCCGGTGCTCGGATTTCTTTCGGTGACGGTGGTCGGGTTCATGGCGCTGTTTCCTGGGAGTTTGCTCGGTCCGGAGTTGGCGTCGATCTTCGCGATCTTCACCGGTCAAGTGTGGAACATGACCTTCGGATTCTACCAGTCGATCACCGGAGTGCCCAAGGAACTGCGGGAAGCGAGCCGGTTGTACGGCCTCGGCGGGATCCGGCGGTTTTTTCTTTTGGATTTCGCGTATGGGGCGGTGCCCTTGGTGTGGAACAGCATGATGTCTTTTGGCGGCGGATGGTTTTTTCTGGCCGTCAGCGAATCGATCACCGTCCTTCACCGGGATATCCGTTTACCGGGCATCGGTTCTTATATGGCGGCGGCGATGGATCAGGGCAACGTGCGCGCCATGCTCTACGCCATGGTGGCCATGGTCATCGTCATCGTTGTGGTGGATCAGTTGTTCTGGAGGCCGTTGGTGGCCTGGGTCCAGCGGTTCAAAGTGGAACAGACGGCGGGCCTGGATTTGCCGACGTCGTGGATGTTGACGCTTCTGCGCCGTTCCCATGCGGCCGAATGGGCGCGCAAAGCCGTTTTTCAACCGTTCTGGGCTTGGATGATCGCTGGCCGCCCCCGTTCCCGCCCCCGTCCGTCCCCGGCTCCCGGGGTGAAAAAAGGCGTATCCGCCGCGATCTGGGTGATGGTGATCGGCGTGATCGGCTACTGGATCCTCCGGGGCGGATTGATGGTGGCGGAATTGGGATGGAAAGAATTGCTCGCGCCCATCGGCTACGGGTGTTTGACCTTGATCCGGGTGGGTGCGGCAGTGCTGATCGGCGCTCTGTGGACGGTTCCCGTGGGGGTGTGGATCGGGACCCACCCGAAATGGTCCCGGGTGGCCCAACCCGTGGTGCTCATCGCGGCGTCGTTTCCGGCCAACATGTTCTTCCCGCTGATCACGGCGGCGTTTTTATCGCTGCACATCAGCCTGCAGTGGGGATCGATTGTCCTGATGATGCTGGGAACCCAGTGGTACATTTTGTTCAACGTGATCGCCGGGGCTTCGGCCATTCCGGGTGACCTCCGTGAGGCCAGCGACCTGATGCGGCTCCGAGGCTGGCGGCGGTGGCGTCTGCTCATTCTCCCGGTGATTTTTCCTTCGCTGACCACCGGGCTCGTCACGGCGGCGGGAGGCGCATGGAACGCCAGCATCGTTGCGGAAATGGTTTCCTGGCAAGGCACCGAACTCGCGGCCACCGGGCTCGGGGCTTATATTACCCGGGCCACCACCGATGGAGACTGGCCGGCCATCGTCTGGGGCATCATCGTGATGGCGGCGTTTGTCGTGGCCGTCAACCGCCTGGTGTGGCGGCGAATGTACCGGTTGGCGGAAAGTCGATACAGGTTAGAGGTGTGAGGGGGGAACGGCCGTGTCTCTCTTGGAATTGCGCCACGTGTCCAAAGACTGGGAAGTGGGGCCGGGGACGGAGACCACCATCCTCAAAGATGTTTCGCTAAAAGTGGAAGAAGGGGACTTCGTCGCTCTCCTCGGCCCTTCCGGATCGGGAAAATCGACCCTTTTACGGATTATCGCCGGACTCATCCCGCCAACCGAGGGACAGGTGCTCTACCACGGTCGCCCGGTGGACGGCGTCGCGCCGGGGGTGGCGATGATCTTCCAAAATTTCGCCCTGTTCCCTTGGTTGACGGTGTTGGAAAATGTTGAACTCGGTCTGGAGCGCCAGGATCTGCCGGCGGCGGAAAAGCGGAAAAGGGCGCTGCAGGTCATCGACATGGTGGGACTCGACGGGTTTGAAACGGCGTTTCCCAAAGAACTGTCCGGAGGCATGCGCCAGCGGGTGGGGTTCGGCCGCGCCCTGGTGGCGGAACCGGATGTGCTTCTGATGGACGAGCCGTTTTCCGCTTTGGACGTCCTGACGGCGGAAAACCTGCGGCGCGACCTGCTGGAGTTGTGGCTGGAGAAGAAGATTCGCACCAAGGCCATCATTCTGGTGACCCACAGCATTGAAGAGGCGGTGTACCTGGCCAATCGGGTCGTGGTGCTGTCCCGGGACCCGGCCCGGGTGGTGACCGACGTGCGGATCACCCTGCCGCACTGGCGGGATAAACAGTCGCCGGCCTTTCTTTCGTTGGTCGATCAGCTTTACGCCATTATCACCCGGCGCACACCTGCGGTGGAAGCCGCGCCGAGCTCGGGGCGGCCGGTCACCCGGGTGCCGGAAGTCCGGTCCGGTGCGCTCACCGGGCTGTTGGAACTGTTGGATGATCTGGAGATCCGGGTGGATCTGTATAAATTGGCCGACAATCTCATGCTGGACGTGGAAGATTTTTTGCCCATCGTGGAAGGGGCGGAGTTGCTCGGCCTGGTTAAAGTGGAACACGGCGACATCGAGCTCACCGATATCGGCCGGCAGTTCGCCGATGCCAGCGTATTGGAGAGAAAAGAAATTTTTCGGGATCTGGTGTTAAAAAAAGTTCCAACCATGGAAAAAATGTTATGGGTGCTTCAATCGAAACGCAACAAGCAGATCGCCAAGGAGTTTTTTCTGCAGATTTTTGAACGGAGATTCAGCCCGGAAGAGGCGTCGAAACAACTGGATATCCTCATTGACTGGGGACGGTATGCGGAACTGTTCGGCTATGATGAGCAGGGGGGGCGCCTCTACCTCGAAGGGGAAGACGAAGCGGCCCGGTGAGTCGAACCATGGCGACTTTCCTCGATTTTCCTGTTCTTTTGTCGAGCGGCAGGATTTCCCGGCCGGAATCGCGAATTGGTGGTGAAGATCGGGAGGAGGGAAGGGCATGGGGCTGAACGTGGAAGCCGTGCATCGGTCCGGGGTCGTCGTGGCGCGGTTGCGAGGCGAGTTGGATCATCACACCTCCGATGCCGTACGGGCCAGAGTGGACACGCTGCTGGAAGATACCGGTTCGATCCGGCTGTTGTGGAACCTCTCGGAGTTGACCTTCATGGACAGTTCGGGTCTCGGAGTCCTCCTCGGGCGGTATCGCCGAATCAGCCAACGCGGAGGAAAGATGGCCTGCTGCGGGTTGACGGCGCCGGTCCGCAAACTGCTGGAATTGTCGGGTGTCCTTCAGATTGTGCCGGTGTACGACGACGAATCCGGCGGGATTGCCGCATTGAGGGAGGCCTAGGATGGACGCGAGGCGAAATGTGATGCGGGTGGAGTTTTCCAGTCGTTCGGAAAACGAATCTTTCGCCCGGGTGGCCGTCGCTGCGTTTGTCGCCCAGTTGGACCCCACCGTGGAGGAACTCACCGAGATCAAGACGGCCGTGTCCGAAGCGGTGACCAACGCCATCATTCACGGGTATGGAGAAAGGGAAGGGATGGTGACGGTCACCTGCACCCTGGAGGGGGACACGGTGGAGATCATGGTCGAAGATCAGGGCATCGGTATGGAGGATGTCGAGTTGGCTAGACAGCCGATGTACACATCGCGGCCGGATTTGGAACGATCGGGAATGGGTTTTACGATCATGGAGAACTTTGTGGACCGGGTCGAGATCGACTCACGTCCCCGTCAGGGAACCCGGGTGCGTCTGATCAAGCAATTGAAGAGCCGGGCGACGCCGGACGACTAGGTGAGATCATGCATCCGGGAAAAGAACTCTCTTCCACCAAGGTGAAACTCACCGATCGGCAGGTTCGGGAATTGATCGCCCGAAGCCAGTCCGGGGACGCGGAGGCCCGGGAGACCCTCGTCCTGTTCAACCAGCGGCTGGTGTGGTCGGTGGTGCAGCGTTTTTTGGGGCGGGGATATGAACCGGAAGACCTGTTTCAGATCGGTTGCATCGGTTTGATGAAGGCGATTGACAAGTTCGACCTGAGCTACGATGTGAAGTTCTCCACCTATGCGGTACCCATGATCATCGGGGAAATCCAGCGATTCCTGCGGGATGACGGGACGGTGAAAGTGAGCCGTTCGGTCAAAGAGACCGCCCGCCACATCCGGCGGGCCAGGGATGAATTGGCGAAACGGCTGGGGCGACAGCCCCACATTAACGAGTTGGCCGAAGAACTCGGGATGGATCCGGCCGAGGTGGTGTTCACCCAGGACGCCATGCGGGCGCCGGCGTCCATCCACGAGACGGTATTTGAGAATGACGGCGATCCGATTCTGCTGATGGACCAGATTGCCGATGAGAACCAGGACAAATGGTTTGACCGGCTGGCATTGACCGATGCCCTCAACCGTTTGCCCGAGCGGGAGAGGTTGATTGTGTTTCTGCGATTCTTCAGAGACAAGACCCAGTCGGAGGTGGCGGAGGTCCTGGGGATTTCCCAGGTTCAGGTCAGTCGGCTGGAAAAGAAAATTCTCCACCGTATCCGCCTTCAACTTCTCGGTGAAGAGGACGGATGAGAAGTCGCCCCGGTCCGGCGGGGGGCTTTTTTTTTGGCGTCCACAGGCGGTGTTTCCGGTCGCGGGGGCCGGCGGGCGGATCGGATGGGATGGATATACTAAGGGAGCAGTGGGAGGAGGCGGATTTTCTTTGGGTGAACGGCCCGAGATCGATGTTTACATTCGTCCGAAGGAACGGTTGAGTCTGCGTTCGGGTGAACCCCTCACGGTGGGCGGGGTGGCGGAGGTGGTGGCTTTGGGTCCCGGCGGCGGTGATTTGGGATATGCGGTCGGGGCGATTCCTGTGGAAGAGTGGAGTCCCCGCCAGGGGGAGCTGCGGGTGATTCAGGCGATCGATGTGGTGGCGGCGATCAAGAGGCGCTTTCCGGAAGTGAACGTCCACCTCGTCGGTCCCACGGAAACCATTGTCGATTTGGACCGTCCGGACGAACCATCCCCTCCCTGGTACAAAGTGGTGGCCGTGTGGCTGCTCCTGTTCGTCGGATCGGGCTTGACCATCATGAATTTTCACGCCGACGTCAGCATGGTCCGGGTCCATCAGAGGGTGTATCAATTGATCACCGGGGAACACCAAGCGCATCCCTATGTCTTGCAAATTCCCTATGCTTTCGGCGTGGGTCTGGGTATGGCGCTTTTTTTCAACCACCTGTTGCGGCGGCGGATCAATGAACATGAACCGAGTCCGCTGGAGGTGGAAGTGTTTCAATACGAGCAGATGATCAATCAATATCTCATCACCAGGGAAGGAAGCCGGAAATGGGAGAAAGCCCGCCCAAGCCGGCGGCAGGGCCATGATCCATGAAGGGTTGGCGGCGGGAGTCGGGTTGGCCTGGGGGGTGACGGTGGGCAGTGGATTTTTGGCGCTGCTTTCGGTGTTGGACGTGGTTCCCCGGCTGGTTCAGTTGACACGGTCCAAAGGTGCGCTGCTGGCTTACGAATGGGCCTTGATCGCCGGTGCCTTTCTGAGCACCCTCTCGGAAATTTTCCCGATGCCGATGAACCTCTCCCGGTGGGTTGCCGGCTTGTGGGGGCTGCTCGCCGGGGTGTTTGTGGGCATGGTGGCCGGGGCGTTGACCGAGGTGCTCAATGTGCTGCCCATTGTCGCCAGGAGGCTCCGGTTGGAGTCCATTCTGCCGTTGCTCGTTTCCGCCATGGTGATCGGCAAGATCATGGGGTGTCTGATCAATGTCTTGTTTCCCGAGCTGGCCCCGTGACCGACACCGGGCATAGCCGAACCGCGGCCTGCACATTCTACCTACGGTACCACCGGGATGGGGGTGAGAGGTCGATGAGGGCCGGAACAGCGGATGACAAGAAGCTTCAAAAGGAGTATCGGGCGGTGGTGAAACAGCACCGGCCGCCGAGGCCGCTGGTGCGCAATGCCGTCCGGGCTTTTGCGGTGGGGGGATTGGTGTGCGATCTGGGACAATGGATCCAGAGTCTCTACATGCGATGGGGCGGCTTTGACCGGGAGGCCGCCGCGAATCCCACGGCGGCCACCCTCGTGTTTGCGGCGGTGTTGCTCACCGGCCTCGGGGTGTACGACCGTTTCGCCCAGTGGGCGGGAGCCGGTCTGGCCGTCCCGGTTACGGGGTTTGCCAATGCCATGTCGGCTTCCGCCATCGAAGCGCGGAGTGAAGGATTAGTGCTCGGGGTCGGAGCGAACATGTTCAAAATGGCCGGCCCGGTCATCGTGTTCGGTGTGGTGGCCGCTTTCTTTGTGGCGCTGATCCGGGCGGTGCTCCCGAGACTCATCGGGTGATCGGCCGGTCGGGGAAAGGAGGGGCGCCCGTGGCCCGGTCCCTGGGACGGTACACCTGGCAATTTGATCGGGTATTTCTGGTCGGTGAGGCGGCGGTGGTGGGCCCAAAAGAAGGAGAAGGGCCGCTGCGGGACGATTACGACGGAATCTTTTCCTGCCCGTATGCCGGGCAGCCGAATTGGGAGAAGGCCGAACAGAGCTTTTTACGCGATGCTTGCGAGAAAGCCTTGGAGAAAGCGGGAAAGGCGAAAGAGGAGGTGGGCTTGTTCGTTGCAGGGGATTTGATGAACCAACTCACCACGTCCAGTTTTGTGGCCCGTTCCCTGTCTCTGCCGTATCTCGGGGTATTCAGTGCCTGCGCCACGATGGCGGAGGCCCTGGCGGTGGCGGCCCTGGCGGTGGACAGCGAGGCGGAATCCCTGGTGATGACCGGCACGGCCAGCCACAATGCGACGGCGGAACGCCAGTATCGTTACCCCACGGAGTACGGTGCCCAAAAAGCGGACACCGCCCCTTGCACGGTGTCCGGGGGCGGGGCCGCCCTTCTTGGCAGAGATTCCCCTGGGGGAGCGGGCCGGGTGCGAGTGGCGGCGGCCACGCTCGGAAAGGTGGTGGATCTGGGGGCCAAGGATCCCCTGAACATGGCCACCGCCATGGTGCCCGCCGCGGCGGACACCCTGGCGGTCCATTTTTCGGAGATGAAAAGGGACCCCTCGGATTACGACCTGATCGTCACCGGGGACCTCGGGTTCCACGGCATGCCGGTGCTCCGGGATTGGATCCGGAGACACGGATACGATTTGGGGGACCGGTATTCGGATTGCGGAGCGCTCATCTATTCGCCGACCCAGCCGGAGGTGTTCAACGGGGGCAGCGGGTCGGCCTGTTGCGCGGTGGTGACGTTCGGCCATCTGGTCCGACGTCTGCGGCGGGGGGAATTGCGCCGGGTTCTCGTTGCCGCCACCGGATCGCTTCATTCCACGGTGTCGGCGCGACAGGGCGAGACGATTCCGGCGATCTGTCACGCGGTGGTGCTGGAACGGGAAACCTGAATCCCGGGTCTCCGGTGGAGTGCAGTCCCAAACAGAAAGGCGGGAGACGGATGATTTATGTTTGGGCATTTGTCGTGGGCGGCCTGATCTGCCTCGTGGGGCAGTTGTTGATGGATGTCGGCCGGCTGACGCCGGCGCACGCCATGACCGTCCTGGTGGTGAGCGGGGCGATTCTCGACGGATTGAATCTGTATGATCCGCTGATCCGGTTGGCCGGAGCTGGGGCCACGGTCCCGATCACGAGTTTCGGCCATGCCCTGACCCACGGTGCGCTGATGGAGGCCCGGCAGCACGGGATTGTCGGAGTCATCACCGGCATCTTCGAGGTCACCAGTGCCGGGATTTCTTCCGCGATCGTCTTCAGTTTTCTCGCCGCTCTGTTGTTTAAGCCAAAAGGATGATGGTATAATCGGTTTAGCCGGCAACCGGCGCGGCGCCGGTTGCTTTCGTCTATTTGCGGAGAGGAGAAGCCCGATGGTTCTTCTTCATGGCACGAGCCGCATCAACGATCGGGGACATCTGGAGATCGGCGGATGCGATACGGTGGAGTTGGCGAAGCGGTTTGGGACGCCGCTGTATGTGTTCGATGAGGCGCTGTTGAGAGAGACGTGTCGGGAATTTCACACGGCATTTCGAAAGACGGGATTGCGCTACCAAGTGGCTTATGCCAGCAAAGCGTTTTGTACCCAGGCCATGTGCCGGCTCGTCGATGAAGAAGGGCTGCATCTGGACGTGGTGTCGGCCGGTGAACTGCACACGGCGCTCACGGCCGGTTTCCCGCCCGAGAAGATCCATATGCACGGCAACAACAAGAGCCGGGAAGAGTTGACCTACGCGCTGGAAGCGGGGATCGGCGGATTTGTGTTGGATAATTTCCATGAATTGAACCTGTTGGCGGAGTTGACGGAACGCATGGGTCGCCGCCCTTCGGTGTTGCTGCGGCTCACGCCAGGGGTGGAGGCGCACACCCATGAATACATTCAGACGGGCCAGCAGGACACCAAGTTCGGTTTTGACCTGGCGAGCGGACAAGCGGATGAGGCGGCGCATCGGCTGACGGCTGACCAAAACCTGAATTGGGTCGGCATTCACTGCCATATCGGCTCCCAGATTTTCGAGACCGAAGGGTTTGCGATCGCCGTCGATCGCATGATGGAATTTTACGCGAAAGCGGTGAATCAGTGGGGCGCCGACCTGCGGGTGCTCAACGTCGGCGGCGGTTTTGGAATCCGCTATGTGGAAGAGGACCGGCCTCTTCCGGTGCGGGTGTACATCGAGGCGATCGCCGACCGGGTGAAGGCGGCCGCCCACCGGCTTGGGGTTGAGGTACCCGAGGTGTGGGTCGAGCCTGGGCGGCGCATTGCCGGGCCGGCGGGGACCACGCTGTACACGGTGGGGGCGAGGAAGGAGATTCCCGGGGTGCGACGCTACATCTCCGTGGACGGAGGGATGGCCGACAACCCTCGGCCGATCATCTATCAGGCCCGGTACGAAGCGATTATCGCCAACCGCGCCCGGGAGCCGGTGCAGGAGTTGGCGGCGGTGGCGGGCAGGTACTGCGAAACAGGTGACATGCTGATCTGGGACACGCCCCTGGCCCGTTCGGCCCCCGGGGATATTCTGGCGGTTTTCGGCACAGGCGCGTACACCTATTCGATGGCGAGCAATTATAACCGGACGCCGCGGCCGGCGGTCGTCTTTGCCCGGGAGGGCCGGGCGGATTTGGTGGTGCGCCGGGAAACCTTGGATGATCTGATTCGGTGCGATGAAATTCCGGCCCGCATGAAGAAAAAAGAGGGGTACCCCGTTTCCTGATCCGGGTGGGGGATCGTCGAATTTCAAGCGTCCGCCGCGCCTCCGGAGCATGGGGGCTCGCAGCGGCGCAGCGGCTTTTGTCAGGGCTGGCGAAGCGGGGGGATGCTGCTCTTGTTTCTTCCGGGACGCAATTTCCACATGGGGATGAGCAGGAGGATGCCGGGAAGGGCGCCCAGCAGCCACTGCCACTGAAACGGCGGCGGACCGACATTGCGGTCGCTGACCAGAGGAACCTCGGCGATGGTCCGGCCATCCACCGAGTAAATGATTCGCCCAAGAAATTCCCCTTTTTCAATGGGTAGACTCGGCTTTTGCAGCTCAACGCTTCGGGTGACCTGCCGGGGGTCATCGATCGGGAATGTGTACCACACACTCCGTGACAGAAGCGCTTGGGCGGTTTGACGGCCGGGCAATTGCACCGTCTGGGCCACGTCTCCCGCCTCCGCCAGTTGTTCCGTCGAAAAATGGCTGAATCCCCAATCCAGCAGTTTTGACGCCTCTTCCCGCATGGCTTCTTGGGTCGGAATGACCATCAGACAGGCGATGAGGGACTGGTTGTTGCATTCGGCGCTCACCACCATGGTTTGTTGGGCCTGATCCGTAAATCCCGTTTTTACCCCGGTTGCCCCGGGGTAGGTCCAGAGCATGCGATTGATGTTGACGAGGACGGTATCCCACTGCTGTCCATGCCACGGGTACGTCTTTGTGGCGACGATCTGTCGAAACACCGGATTTTGCATCGCATACCGCCCGATGAGACACATATCATAAGCCGTGGTGGTGTGGTTCGGATCGTGAAGGCCGTTAGGGTTTGTAAAATGGGTATGGGTGGCGCCGATTTCCTTGGCTTTGGCGTTCATCATGGCGGCAAACCCTTCCACAGATCCCCCGTAATGTTCGGCGATGGCCACGGCGGCATCGTTGCCGGAATTGAGCATCAGTCCGTAGAGCAGGTCCCGCAGGGTGTGCTGCTCGCCTTCGACCAAATAGATGCGGTTGCCGTCTTGCAGCGTGGCCAGGCGGCTGGCGGTGATGCGGTCGTCCGGGCGCCCGTGTTCCAGAGCCACGATCGCCGTGAGGATTTTTGTAATACTGGCGGGGTAGTGGGGTTCGTCGGGATTCTTGGCATAAAGAACCTGGCCGGTTTTCATGTCCATGAGGACGGCGGAGCGAACCGCGAGGTCCGGGGGGATGTCCTCCTTGGCCGCTGCCTCCGCCGGGCCGTAACCCCCGACGCCGGTCCCTATCCCCAGCGCAAGTACAAGGATCATAGCGAGTCGACGGAGGGTATGCATGCCTCGATTCATCACCAGTCCTCTCTGAGTTGTCCGCTCTGGGCACAAACACGTATTGATTTTAGTATAAGAACACTCCATAGCGCAATCGGTGACCGGGGCCCCGGATGGAGGGCGCTTGATGCGGCCCGGTTTCCGTGCTTTACAGGAAGATAGGGGAGGCGTATACTGAAACCACATTAAATAGGGGATTCCTTCAGGGCAGGGTGAGGGGTCAGCCCCAATTCCCGACCGGTGGTGACGCCGAGAGGCGAAGTCCACGAGCGGCTTTGGCCGCAGGAACCGGTGAGAGTCCGGTACCGACGGTATAGTCCGGATGGGAGAAGGAAACGGATGGATCGGCCGGAGCGAGCCGCCGGTGCGGCTCGTCCACGTGTTGCCGTCTAGACCGAGGGTCCTGGAGGAATTCCGGGACTTTTTTCATTGGGGGGATGGGGTTGACGGATGAGCAGTGGATGCGCTGGGCTCTGCAGTTGGCCGCGTCGGCCAGGGGACAGACGAGCCCAAACCCCATGGTCGGGGCTGTGATTGTCAAAGACGGAGAGATCGTCGGCCAAGGGGCTCACTTGAAAGCCGGAGAACCCCACGCGGAAATTCACGCGTTGCGTATGGCGGGGCATCGGGCGCGGGGGGCGGTGATGTACGTCACCCTGGAACCGTGTGATCACCACGGCCGAACACCGCCGTGCAGCCGGGCTTTAATTGAGCACGGCGTTGCCCGGGTGGTGGCGGCGATGGTCGATCCGAACCCCTTGGTGGCGGGCAGGGGCGTGCGGCGGCTGCGGGAGGCCGGGGTGGAAGTCACCGTGGGCGTATTGGAAGAACAGGCCAGGGTCTTGAATCGAGGGTTTATCAGCCGGGTGACCCGAGGCCGCCCCTGGGTGACCGCGAAAATCGCCATGACCCTGGATGCCCAGATCGCCACCCGCACCGGGGAGAGCAAGTGGATCACCGGGGAGGAGGCCAGGGCAGAAGTGCATCGGCTGCGGGCTGAGGCGGACGCCGTCATTACGGGCATCGGCACTGTCCTGGCCGATGATCCCCGGTTGACCGTACGCCTGTCAGACCCGCGGTCCCGGCAACCGCTTCGCGTGGTGTTGGACAGCCGGCTCCGGATTCCCGACGGTGCCCGAATTCTCGATGAATCCCTTGCGCCCACCGTGGTCTGCACCCGCCGGGATCTCGCGCCCCCGGAGCGGGTGAACGCGTTGGCCGCCAGGGGAGTCAAGGTCTGGCTGCTTGACGGCGAACCCGGAGGCGGAGTGAATGTTTCTCAAGTATTGAAAAACCTGGCCCAAGCCGGGATAAACACGGCCATGGTGGAAGCCGGGGGCCGACTTCAGGCCAGTCTGATTCGGCGAGGGCTGGTGGATGAAGCGGTGTTTTTCCTGGCGCCGAAACTGCTCATGGGTGCCGGGATTCCGGCCATGGCGGGCCCGGGGGTGGACCGGCTGGACCAATGTGCACACCTGCAGATTACCTCGGTGGAATCGGCGGGAGACGACTGGAAAATTACGGCCTTGGTTCGCGGAATTCAAGAAAGTGGGTGAGGATGGCATGTTTACAGGGATTGTCGAAGAAATCGGGACCATTCGGGAGGTTCATCGAACGGACCAAGGGGTGCGTTTGGCCATCCAAGGAAGTGCGGTGCTGGAGGATGTCCGTCCGGGGGACAGCTTGGCGGTCAGCGGGGTCTGCCTGACCGTGGTGGATGTGCAACCGGGGATTTTTGTCGCGGATGTGGTGGCGGAAACCCTGCGGCGCACCACTTTGGCCGAGGCGTCCCCGGGTGTTCGGGTCAATCTGGAACGGGCTTTGACGCTGCAGTCCCGCCTGGGAGGCCATGTGGTGTCCGGCCATGTGGACGGCGTCGGCGTGGTGGCGGCCCAGCGCCGGGAGGGCGAATCGGCGGTGCTGGAAGTGCGGGTCCCGGGATCCTTACTCAAGTACATTGCGGAAAAAGGATCGGTGGCGGTGGACGGGGTGAGCCTGACGGTGATGGGCGTGGCCGGCGAGGAATTCAGTGTGGCTCTCATCCCCCATACCTTGGAACAGACGACGTTGGGGAGCTTGCGACCGGGCGAACGGGTGAACATCGAGGTTGATGTGGTGGCGAGGTACGTAGAGCGGCTGCTGCGGGAGGGGGCCCCGAACGGGCGTTAGGCGTCCGGGAGCGGGAGGACAGGGACGAAACTGATTCGGTGAAACGGAGGAGACGGCGGTGTTTGCTTCGATTGAGCAGGCCATCGAGGAACTGAAAAAAGGACGCGTTATCATCGTGGTGGATGATGAGAACCGAGAAAATGAAGGCGATTTTGTGGCATTGGCGGAGCGGGCCACGCCGGAAGTCATCAATTTTATGATTACGCACGGCCGCGGATTGGTGTGTGTGCCTCTGACCGAAGAGCGCGCCCGGGAGTTGGGACTGGACCCGATGGTGTGGCACAACACCGACAGCCACGGCACGGCTTTCACGGTGTCGGTGGACGCCCGACACGGAACCACCACGGGCATCTCGGCGGTGGAGCGGGCGGCGACGGTGCGGGCGCTGATCGATCCCCGGAGCACACCGGATGATTTTTGCCGTCCGGGCCATGTCTTTCCTCTCATTGCCAAGCCGGGCGGCGTGTTGCGCCGGGCCGGCCACACCGAGGCGGCTGTGGATTTGGCGAAATTGGCGGGGGCGTATCCCGCCGGTGTGATCTGTGAGGTGCTCAAAGAAGACGGGACCATGGCCAGAGTGCCGGATTTGGCCAAGGTGGCCGAGCGGCACGGGCTGGTCATGGTGACGATCGCCGACTTGATCCGGTATCGGAAGGAGCGGGAACGGTTGATCGTTCGCCAAGCTGAGGCGGACTTGCCCACCGACTATGGAATGTTTCGCGCTGTGGTCTATACGAGCACTCTGGACGACAAGGCGCACCTGGCCGTGGTCAAAGGAGAAATTCCCTCCGGCGAACCCGTACTGGTTCGGGTGCATTCGGAGTGTCTGACCGGCGATGTATTCGGTTCTCACCGGTGCGATTGCGGGTCGCAACTGGCGGCGGCGCTGAAACAGATTGAAGCCGAGGGACGGGGTGTGCTATTGTACATGCGTCAGGAGGGGCGAGGGATCGGGCTGGTCAATAAACTTCGGGCGTATGCCCTGCAGGACCAAGGCTATGACACGGTGGAGGCCAATGAAAAACTGGGTTTTCCGCCGGATCTGCGGGACTACGGCATCGGTGCCCAGATCCTTCGCGATCTCGGGGTGACCAAGCTGCGGCTTTTGACGAACAACCCGCGAAAGATTCGAGGATTGGAAGGCCATGGCCTCGAGGTGGCTGAAGTGGTGCCCATTCAGGTCCCTCCCACCGCGGAGAACATCCATTACCTGAGGACAAAGAAGATCAAGCTCGGCCACTATTTGAACGTATGAGCCGCGCGGGCGGCGGGCCGGGGACGGACTCCGGGCTCGCCGACCCGGAGGGCGGACGATGGGCCGCCGCCGCGGCATCGGCGGGGAGGGGACAGTGATGGGACGCGTATTCGAAGGCAAGTTGTCCGCCGAGGGGGCTCGGTTCGGCATCGTCGTTGCCCGATTCAATGAATTCATCACCGCGCGATTGCTGGAAGGGGCGCTGAGTGCCCTGAGACGGCACGGCGCCCGGGAAGAAGACGTGGACGTCGCCTGGGTTCCCGGGGCGTTCGAAATTCCCCTTGCGGCCAGAACCATGGCCGAATCGGGACGCTACAATGCGGTGATTGCCCTTGGGGCGGTCATTCGGGGAGCCACGCCGCATTTCGATTATGTGGCCGGTGAAGCGGCAAAGGGGGTCGCGGCCGCGGCACTGGCCACCGGCGTTCCGGTGATCTTCGGCGTTCTGACCACCGATACCATTGAGCAGGCGGTGGAGCGAGCGGGGACCAAAGCCGGCAACAAAGGGTGGGACGCGGCCATGTCGGCGGTGGAGATGGCCGATCTCCTTCGGCAATTGGACGGAACCGGGAAGGAGGGTCGCCGTGCTCTGGAACAGTGAGGATTTGATCTTTCGGCTGATCGCCTTTCTCATCGGCATTGTGTTTCACGAGTTGGCGCACGGATATGTCGCGGACCGGCTCGGCGACCCGACTCCTCGCCGGGACGGGCGCCTCACTCTGAACCCTGTTTCCCATATTGATCCCATCGGTCTTCTCTTGATTCTGTTCGGCCCTTTCGGATGGGCGAAACCGGTGCCCATCAATCCCCTGGCTTTTCGAGGGCGAAAATGGGCTTTGGCCGCCGTGTATGCGGCGGGGCCCGGAGCCAACCTGTTGATCGCTCTGGGGCTGGCCCTCTTATGGAACGGGATCGGCGGGGTGCTGGCCGGGATCCCCGGACTGGGCGGGGTGTTTGTGACCCGGTTGTTCGGTTACTCCGTGTACATCAATGTCGTTCTCGCTCTTTTTAACCTGTTTCCGGTTCCTCCTTTGGACGGGGGCCGGTTGTTGGAGTTGGCGGCGGCCCGGCGGTTGGGGAAGGCGTGGCACACGTTTGCCACCATCGGTCCGTTCGTGTTGCTGCTGGTGGTGATCACCCCGCTGAGCCAATATGTAATCATTCCCTGGGTGTACGGTGGTCTCCGGCTGTTCGCCGCCTGGACGGGCTACACCTTTTGAATGTGTGAACCGCGAGCGCGGGTGGGAGATGGCGGCGATGGGCTACGACATTCGAGTGGCGGCCTTCGAAGGGCCCCTGGACCTCCTGCTGCATTTGATCGAGACCCGGAAATTGAATATCTGGGATATTCCCGTGGCCGAGATCACCGAGCAGTACCTTCACCATCTGCGGCGGATGCAGGAGTTGTCTCTGGAATTGGCCAGTGAATTTCTCGTGATGGCCGCCCGATTGCTGGAGATGAAAAGCCGGCTGTTGCTCCCCCGCCCGCCGAGGGCTGAGGGCGAGGAAGACGAAGAGGATGAAATCGATCCTCGACTGGCGCTCTCCCGGCGTCTGGCCGCTTATCGGACTATCAAACATCTGGCCGCCGTTCTGGGGGATTTGGAGCAGAAACGGCAGTGGGTTTGGACCCGTGCTCCGGCGGTGTTGTCCCGGGAATGGCCGGGGCCGGCGGGGCCCCGGGCGTCCGCCGAAACTCTGGTCGATGCGTGGCGGCGGGTGTTGTGGCGGGCGTTCTCGGAATCCCGGGCAGCCACGGTGGATCGCGATGAACTTCGGGTCGGGGACTGGGTGCAGGTGTTGACCCACCGCCTTCGACGAGCCGGAACGTTGACCTTTGCGGATTTACTCGGGCCGTATCGGGACCGGGGACACGTGGTGGTGACGCTGCTGGCCCTATTGGAGTTGATGAAAGAGCGCCGGGTCCGCTGCGTTCAGGAAGTGGTGTTTGGCGACATTTGGATTCGATGGATGGGCGAGGGGATGGACGGTGGGGGAACACGACATGACGGCGGTGATTGAGGGACTGTTGTTCGCCGCAGGGGAGGAAGGATTGTCGGCCCGGCAATTGGCGGAGTACACCGGTCTTTCCGTGGAGGAAGTTCACGATCGGTGCGAGGATCTGCGGCATCGGTTGCGAGAGTCGGGCCGGGGTATCCAGGTGCGCAAAATCCAGGATACCTATCAGTTGACCACCATACCCGAACACGCGCCGTACCTGGAAAAACTGAGTGAGATTCCCCGTTTGCCCCCCTTGTCCCAGGCGGCCCTGGAAACACTGGCCATCATCGCATATCGCCAGCCGGTGACCCGGATGGACATCGAGGAGATCCGGGGCGTGAGGTCCGATCGGGCCTTGGCGACCCTCCTGGGCCGGGGATTGATCCGGGAAACGGGACGGGCGGATGCGCCGGGGCGGCCGATTCTCTACGGTACGACCACCTATTTTTTGGAGTATTTTGGGATCGAGACGCTGGACGATCTGCCGTTTCCGGAACTGGCGGCAGCCGATGAGGAGGCGGAATTTGCCCTTTTCCCCGAGGGCGATTCAGATCGACCGGATGAAACGTGAATCCCGAGGGGATATTACAATGTGAATTTATTGGTATGGAGGAACACATTTCATGCTGGTCTGGATCGTCGGCAGCCTTCTCGTGATCGGATCGGCGGTTGTTCTCGCCGTGGTTTCGCCGGTGGTGGTGCGGTTTCATTATGTCCGGCGCCAAGGAACCGATCGATTCACCGTGGACTTTCGTGGATTCTGGGGCACGCTTCGCAGAACCTGGGTGCTTCCCGGACACGATGCGCTCGGAACCGCCGTGGAGACGGCGATGGACACCGCCCGGAGGTTGGATGAACGGCGGAACGGGCAGACGGTAGGAGACCGGGAAGGAGACGGACCCGCGATCGGCCGGGCGACCGGGCCATGGCAAACATACCTGGAGTCCGGAAGGCGCCTCGCCGGACTGTGGAAAACCCATGGGGAAATGCGTCGGGCCATCCGGCGGTTCTTTCAAAATGTGACGATCAGAACGTGGCGGACCCGGGTGCGCGTGGGCACGGGAGAAGCCGCGTCGACCGGAATGCTGGTCGGCGTGTTCTGGTCTTTTTTTTATGTCGCCGCGGCGGGCTTGGGCCGAGTTATGCGCCTCAACCGTCCCGAGGCGAGGGTGGATCCCGATTTCCATCGGCGGATTCTGGAGGTGGAGGTGGAGGGAATAGCCCAGTTTCGGGCGGGGCAGGCTATCCGCGCAGGGGTTGTGATGGCCATCGTGCTGTGGAAGGAGGGCTTGTTGTGGCGGAGCACCCCATTCAAAATCTGATGCAGACCGCCATGGAGAATCTGCGGGACATGGTGGACGTGAACACCATCATCGGGGATCCGGTGGAGGCACCGGACGGCACCGTGATTCTCCCGATTTCCCGGGTGGGTTTCGGATTTGCCGCGGGAGGAAGCGAGTTCGAGGCCGGTGACGCGAAGCCGGACGCCAACAAAGACGGCAGAGGCGGCACGGAATGGCCGTTTGGCGGCGGTGCGGGCGGAGGTGTTTCGATTACTCCAATCGGTTTTCTTGTCGTCAGTCACGGCAATGTCAAAATTCTTTCCACCCAGGCTCCGACCCAACTGTATGACCGCCTGATTGAGTTGGCCCCTTCGTTGCTGGACCGCATCCAGGCGATGATCGGACCGAAACACGCGGCGGCCGCACGGCCGACGCCGACAAATACGACCATGTGAGGGCCCGGACGCCGCCCCGCCCCGGCGTTTTTATGGGAACGGGCGGCGTAAGTTCGGGGAGACGAGCATACATATACCACGCGGGAGGTTGCCATGGCAGGGCGCGTGCTGGCCGGGTTTCTCGTACTGATTCTGGGGCTGTCCGCCGGCGTGGGAACCGCCGGCGCGGATGACCGCCGTTCGGATGTTCCTTCGGTTTCGGCCCGGGGCGCGGCGGTGGTCGACGTCGGCAGTGGCCGGGTGCTGTACTCGAAAAACGGCGATCAGATGATGCCCATTGCGAGTCTGACCAAAATCGTCACCGGGTGGATTGCGACGGAGTCCGGGCGTATGGACGATCGGGTGACGATCAGCGACCACGCCGCCCGGATGGAGGGCTCCTCGGTCTATCTGCGGGCCGGAGAAACGTACACACTGCGGGACCTCGTGTACGCGATGATGTTGCGTTCGGGCAATGATGCGGCCACCGCCGTGGCTGAGCACCTGGCGGGGTCCGAGGCCCGGTTTGCCGATCTGATGAATGCGAAGGCGCGACAATTGGGGCTTCGCCATGTACATTTTGCAAACCCTCACGGCTTGGATGCACCGGGGCACGGCGCCTCTGCCGTCGACCTGGCTCTCTTGACGGCCAAGGCGCTTCAAAATCCGGAGTTTGCCGCCGTCGTCCGCACGAAATATCACCGGATGCCGTGGCCCGGTGAACCCTGGGACCGGGCGATGCGCAACAAAAACAAGATGTTGTGGCGTTATCCCGGGGCGGACGGGGTGAAAACCGGATATACGAAAACGGCCGGGCGCTGCTTGGCTTCATCGGCCACCCGGAATGGGCATCAGGTCGTGGCGGTGGTTCTCAACGATCCGGACGACTGGGCGGACACGGCCAGGCTTTTCGATCGTGCGTTTCATTCCTATGAATGGGTGGCGGTCGGGTGCGGAGTGCGCCTCCTGCCGGTCAAAGGCGGGATCAAGCGGGTGGTCCCGGTTCGAGTGCGGGGTCCGGAACACTTCCCGGTCCGGGACGACGAATCCTGGAGTGCCGATGTCCAATTGCCGCCGGTCCAGCGGGCGCCCATTGCCCGAGACCAACGGGTGGGCGCGTTGACCGTTCGCGTGGGCGGGGAAGTATACCGGTACCCAATCGCGGCGGCGGAGGCGGTGGACCGGCGGCCATGGTGGGATATCGGCCGGTTTTGGCGGTAGACGTGTCGAGGACATTCGCAAAATCTCCCCGGCCGGCCATGAACAGACACCAATCGCGCCGTCCGGGGCTGCGGGAGAGAGGGATGGGGATGGTCAGCGCGCTGTGGCTCGGACTGTTGGTTTCCGGGTTTGTGGTGGCGGCCCTTCAAGGGCGAATCGATGCCGTCACCCGGGGAATGCTCAAGGGTGCAGAGGAAGGTGTGGCGGTCGCCCTGGGGCTCATCAGCATTCTGGTCCTGTGGCTGGGCGTGATGCGCATCGCCGAAGAGGCGGGGCTGATCGCGGCCCTGGCCCGGGCTCTCCGACCTGTGGCCAGATGGCTCTTTCCTTCGGTGCCGGCCGACCATCCGGCCATGGGTTCGATTCTTGCCAACATGAGTGCGAATATTCTCGGTTTGGGTAATGCGGCAACGCCTCTCGGTTTGAAGGCCATGAGCGAACTTCAGGAATTGAATCCCCTGAAGGATCGGGCGAGTGACGCCATGTGCACGCTCCTCGCCCTGAATACGGCCAGTCTCACGATCTTGCCGACCACGGTGATCGCCCTCCGGATGCAATACGGATCATCCGATCCCACGGGCATCATCGCCCCCACCCTCTTGGCCACGGCCGTGGGTACCGCATCCGCCGTGGTGCTCGACCGTCTGTACCGAAAACGGGACGCCCGGCGAAAGGGGCCCGGGCGGGGATGAGCGTGTTTTTTACGCTTTCCACGTGGATACTGCCGACGTTTTTTGTGGGGACGGTGTTGTGGGCGGCCGTGCGAAACGTCCCGGTCTACGAGGCGTTTGTGTCCGGCGCCAAGGATGGATTTGAGACGGCCGTGCGCATCATTCCCCACCTGGTGGGGATGATGGTGGCCATCCGGGTGTTCCGCGATTCCGGAGCCCTGGGTTGGATGGTCGGCCGCTTGTCCGAATGGGTTTCAGTGCTGTTCCCCCCGGATGTGCTGCCCATGGTCCTGCTTCGCCCGATTTCCGGAACCGGCTCTTTGACGTACATGATCGAATTATTCCGTTCTCATGGACCGGACTCATGGGTGGGCCGACTGGCTTCGACCATCCAGGGGAGCACCGACACCACTCTGTACGTCATCACCGTGTATTTTGGAAGTGTGGGGATCCGGCAGGTGCGGTATGCACTGAAAGTCGGACTGTTGTCCGATCTCATCAGCGCCGCGGCCTCCGTCGCGGCGGTTCGGTGGATCTTTGGGCCTCCGCCGGGTTGAGCGTTGGCGGAGATTGGGAAATCGGATAGAATCTTCATCAAAGGCCTTGCGCTCGGATGGACTTTGTGTGCTCCTGCGGGCGGGGGGGGGGTGAAAGCGCGTTTACAGAAAGTGATCGCCGGGGCGGGGTTGACTTCCCGGCGAAAGGCTGAGATGTGGATTGCGGAGGGGCGGGTCCGGGTCAACGGCCAAGTCGTATCGGAACCGGGATGCAAAGTGGATCCGGCTGTGGACCGGATCGAGGTGGACGGACGTCCTCTTCGGATGCGGGATCGGGCGGTCTGTTTTCTGTTTTACAAACCGGCCGGGGTGGTGACGACCATGCACGACCCCCAGGGTCGACCCACGGTGGCGGATTATGTCCGCGACATTCCCCAACGCGTCTTCCCCGTCGGCCGCTTGGATGCGAACAGTTCGGGGCTGCTCATTCTGACCAATGATGGGGCGCTGGCCCACCGGCTCATGCATCCCCGTTTCGGCGTGGAAAAGACCTATCGGGTCAAAGTGGCGGGATATCTTGATGACCGCGCGGTGCGAAGTTTGGAAAATGGGATCGTGCTGGACGGCGTGCGGACGGCGTCGGCGCGGGTTCGCATCCGGACCCGGCAGTCCGAGGGCTCCGAATTCGACATTACCCTTCACGAAGGGAGGAACCGCCAAGTGAGGCGCATGTGCCGCGCCGTGGGCCATCCGGTGAGGGAGTTGACCCGGATTCGTTATGGAAATCTCACCGTGGACGGGCTCCGGCCCGGTCAGATCCGCCCGCTCTCCGAAGAAGAGGACCGGGCCCTCCGGGCGCTGGTGAGAGTAAAGCCCGGCCGCGGGTGAGACAGTAAGAAAAAACCTGTTTACGGCGGACGCGCCGAAACCCGTCCTGTCTTGTCAGCCCGTTCGTTCTTCGTTACGATGGTGATGTACAGTAGGACGGCGATCTTTCTCCGCCCCGGTTCGGGACGGCGCGGGGGCCGGTTGGGGCGCCGGGGGAGGCGTCGGGAGGAGATGAGCGGATGAATCAAGCCAAGATTCTCGTGGTTGACGACGAAGAGCGTATTCGTCGCCTGGTCCGAATGTATCTCGAGAGAAACGGGTTTGTCGTGGAAGAGGCCGAGGATGGCCGGGCCGCCCTCAATCTGGCCCTCGAGAACGACTACGCGGTGATCGTTCTCGACCTGATGCTCCCGGAACTGGACGGCCGGGAGGTTTGTGCGCAACTGCGGAAACAGAAGGACACCCCGGTGATCATGTTGACAGCGGCGGGGGATGAGATGAACCGCATCCACGGGTTCGAGCTCGGGGCGGACGACTATGTGGTCAAACCGTTCAGCCCGAGGGAGCTGGTGATGCGGGTCAAGGCGCTGATCAAGCGTTCTCACCCGGGACCGGCAGAGCAGGAGATCACCCAGGTGTTTACCTTTCCCCATTTGACCATCAATCTGGAGTCGCGGAAAGTGACGGTGGACGGGCAGGAAGTGAGCCTGACGCCGAAGGAGTACGAACTGCTGTGTTATCTGGCCCAGCGTCCGGAAAAAGTGTTCACCCGGGAAGAACTCCTTCGGGACGTGTGGAATTATCAGTTTTATGGAGATCAGCGGACGGTCGATACGCACATTAAGCGGCTCCGGGAAAAATTGGGGCGCGCATCCCAGAAGGCCGCGGCGATGATCGTGACCGTTTGGGGCGTGGGCTATAAATTCGAGGTGACAGAGTGATCCGCAACAGCATTGTTTCCAAGCTCTGGCTCACGATCGCGGGATTGGTGATCGTGGTGCTGGGGCTTTTGTCCATGTACCTCGAGCAGATGGTGGACACCTACCTCTATCAGGTCCAGGCGGCGGCGTTCCAAAAACGAGCCGACTACATCGCGGCCACGCTTCGCCAAGGGGATCAGCCCGAGACTTTGACGGTGGCCCGCAAGCTGGCTGAAGAGGCCGGGGCGACGCTGTATGTGTTGGGGACGCCCGAACAGGATCCGGTCGGCCGGGACGTGTGGAATCATTTGACCGTGGACGACCGGGCCAGATTGTTGGCCGGGGAAGATGTGATCCCCGGGAGCCGGACATTCCTTCAGGATGTTCCGCGTTTTCAGGGTCACCCGAACCATCTGTGGATCGTCGCGCCTTTGGTCCGGCAGGGGAACACCAGCAGCATGGTGGTGCTGACCCAACCCCTTGAGCCGAGCCAAGAAGCGATGCGTCAAATCCGGCACTCGATTTTTTACGCCGGCGGGCTGGCGATCATGATGACCACGGGCTTTGCGTTCGTCATTTCAAAGAATCTTTCCCGCCCCCTCGTCCAGATGAACGAGGTGGCCGAGCGGATGGTCCGGGGGGATTTTCGCGGTAAGGTACGGGTGGTCACCCGGGACGAAGTCGGCCGGCTGGGAATCACCCTCAATAAATTGGCTCACGATTTGGAGGAGAACATCAAGGCGTTATCCAAGGAAAAGGAACAGTTGTCCAGTATTCTGGCCAGTATGGCGGACGGGGTGGTATCGGCCGACCTTGCGGGCCGGGTGCTGCTTGCGAATCCGCCGGCCCGGCGATGGCTTCGCTCCATGTCCATGGCGGAGGAGGGCCGTCCGCTGGAAGATCGGTTGCCGAAAGATCTGTTGGATGTGGAGGAAAAGGTGATCGAAACCAAGGAGGTCCAGGTGCGGGAGGTGGTCGGACAGGGGCGCACCGTCGCCGTGACCATGGCGCCTCTTTATGAGCCGGGGTCCCAAGTCCTGCGGGGGGTGGTGGCGGTCTTGCGGGATATTACCGAGGAATTGAACATCGACCGGATGCGACGGGATTTTGTGGCCAATGTATCCCATGAACTGCGCACCCCGCTGTCGATGCTTCAGGGGTACAGCGAGGCGCTCTTGGACGATTTCATCGATGATCCCGAGCAGCGTCGGGAACTGGCGCAAATCATTCTGGAGGAAACGCTGCGGATGCGTCGGCTGGTGAACGATCTGTTGGATTTGGCCCAATTGGAATCGGGCCAGTTCGTGATGAACCGCCGGCCCGTGGACCTGCGTCCCCTGGTGCAGAAGATCTGGAGGAAATTCTCCGCGTTGGCCCAGGAAAGGCATTTGCGGTTCGACCTGGACGTCCAGGTGGACCGGTCGGTGATCGTGGATGCCGACGCGGATCGGCTGGAGCAGGTGTTGACAAACCTCATCGACAACGCATTCCGGCACACCCAACCGCCGGGCGGGGTGACGATTCGGTTCGGCGTGAGCGAGGACGCGGCGCGGATTGCCGTGGAGGACGAGGGAGCCGGCATTCCGCCGGAGGATATGCCTTACATTTGGGAGCGTTTTTATAAAGTGGACAAGGCCCGCACACGGCATAAGGGGGGAACGGGCCTGGGTCTGGCCATTGCCAGGAATATCGTCCTCCAGCACGACGGCGACATCACGGTGGAAAGCCGGCTGGGGAAGGGAACGACGTTTACGGTATTGCTGCCGCTGTCCAAAGCGGGATAATTACGTTTCGGGTAGTAGGCGGCTGAGAATGTCAGCGATTTCGTCGGTGAAGGTCGAGACGGGGCGTCCCTGTTGGATGCCCGCCGCCATGGCCCTCAGCCGTGCAACCAAGTCCACGTCGGCGGTGACCGCCGCGCGATAGCCGCTGTCAGTCCGTTCCACCGCTTCTTTGACGGAGTGCTTGATGGAATCGATTTTGGACCCCGTGATGGTGTGATCAAGGTCGACGCCCACCAGTGCGGTGCGGCCGACGAGCACAACGGTGGACCCTTCCACGCCGGGAATGCGGCGCGCCGCATCGTTCATGTGACGCATGACCTGATCCGGCGGGAGCGGCTGTCCGGGTTTACCGGCCTGTTGCGGGATCGGTTGCGGGCGGGGCGGGGGAGCCTGATCCGCCCGTTCCCCGGGAGGATTCTGAACTTCTTCCGACCGTTGGGTGCCATCTTCGGTCACCCTGGGACCGGTGTCCCGGGCAGACTCCGGCGGAGCGGCGGAAGGAGCGCATCCCGCGAGGACACCGCCCAAGAGCACGGCCAAGGTCACCGACATTTTCAAATGTGCATTCCAGGGCATCTCTCGGTCACCTCGGGTATAGTGTGCCGAGGGTTCGACGCTTTTATTCGGCTTCAAGGGGCGGCATGTGACTTGGTTGTCGGTGGCGTCTGGGATATACTGAAGAAAAAGGCGTTGCAAATCCCAGGTACTCACTGGACGATGACCGCGCGGGTTGGAGGGCGCCATGGGTTGGATCTATTGTGCGAGATTGTTTGACAATCAGTTTCAGGCGGGGTGTTACGCGGCCCGATTGCGCGAAGAGGGGTGGAGGGGTGGTCCGGATTACCCGGACTTTGTCGCCGTCTTTCGGACACCCCGGGGCCGTTTCGGAGTCAAGTTCCTTCCCGCGGGTCGATGGGCGCCTGGGAAATCCAAATCCAGGGATAGAACCTCTTAGGAGGGCTGAGGGTGTTTATCAATCCGACCGATCAAGAACTCTCCGGCCTGCTGCAGTCCGCAAAAATCATTGCCGTAGTGGGGTTGTCGGATAACCCGGCACGCCCCAGTTACGACGTCGCATCGTATCTGCAGTCCCAAGGTTACGAGATCGTGCCCATCAATCCCCGGATCGAACAAAGTTTGGGGAGGAAGTCCCGCGTTTCGCTCGAGGACGTGGACGGTCCGGTGGACATTGTGGACGTGTTCCGGCGGAGCGAAGAGGTGGATAGTGTCGTGGACGAGGCGGTGGCTGCGGGTGCCAAGGCGATCTGGTTGCAGCTCGGCGTGGTGAACGAACGGGCGGCCCGGCGGGCCAAGGAGGCCGGACTCACGGTGGTGATGGATCGGTGCATCAAAGTGGAGCACCGGCGGTTGCTGGGTGCAAAAGAATTGTAGGGTGTGAGGGCGGCGGGCGGATTCTGCAGAGGGCTTTTGCCGCCCCGGCCACGGCGGCAGGTCCACCGGAGCATATCCCGGCATCGGGCCCCGCCTTTTAACGTTCGGATAAAAAAAGAAGGCGCCCGAAAGATCCGGCCGCCTCAAGAAAAGAGAGAGAGGAGAAGCTGAGGTTTGCACGCCTCGGCTCTGTTCTCAGGATGGCCCAATCCGTGCGGATCTATACGCGGGAGCCGAAAGTCGTGCCTGGGGAGGGCTGGGAAGAGCGGTGATGGAAGGCCTGTATGCCGTTACCGACCGTCGGTTTTATCGGGGACGCGCTTTGGAAGAAGTGATCCGGGAATGGCTGTCCGGCGGGGTGCGGTGCATTCAATTGCGGGAAAAGGATCTCAACACGCGAGAATTGCTCGAGATGGGCGCGATCATACGCCGGATGACTCGGGAGGCCGGAGCCCTGTTCATCGTCAATGACCGGGTGGACATCGCGGCCGTCCTGGATGCCGACGGGGTTCATCTCGGCCAAGAGGATTTGCCGGTGGGGGATGCTCGACAGATTCTGGGGCCGCACCGGTTGATCGGAGTGTCCACCCACTCGGTGGAGGAAGCCCGGGAAGCCCGGCGCTTGGGAGCGGACTACATCGGCCTCGGCCCCATGCGGCCGACGACGACCAAAACCAATACCCATCCGGTGGTGGGGGTTGAGGGACTGCGGGCGGTCAGGCGCACCGTACACCTCCCCATCGTGGCCATCGGGGGCATCGAGGTATCCGATGCGGAGGATCTCGTCGCCGCCGGGGCCGATGGTTTGGCGGTGATCCGCGGGTTATTGGATACCGACGACATCGCCGGGAGGGCCCGGGAGTTTGTCCGGTCCATCGCAAGGGGCCGGAAGCGAAGGGGGGAGGGAGAATGAAACTTCATGTCAACGGGCAGTGGAAAGAGGTGCCGCAAGCCCGAACGGTGGCGGACGTGCTGGCCCACTTCCACTTGTCCCACCGCTTGGTCATCGTGGAACTGAACCGGGTGATCGTCCCCCGGGAAGAGTACGCCGCCCGGCCGGTTCAGGAAGGAGACACCATGGAAATCGTTCATTTTGTGGGCGGCGGCTGATTCGCGAAAGGAGATCGTTCGGATGGAACCCAGGGACGCGAATGATGTGCTGACCATTGCCGGGCGAACGTTTCGATCCCGACTGTTCTTGGGCACAGGGAAATTTTCCGATTTGGATGTGCAAAGCCGGGCCGTGGAGGCATCGGGAGCCGAGGTGCTCACCTTTGCCGTCCGGCGGCTGAACTTGGATCGACCGGACGAGCCGAATTTCTTGGATCGGTTGGATCTCAAACGATACACCCTGTTGCCCAATACGGCGGGGGCTTCGGATGCCGAAGAGGCGGTGCGGATCGCCCGGCTGGCCAAGGCGTCCGGCCTGTGTGACATGATCAAGGTCGAGGTGGTCGGCAACCCGAAGACGTTGTTGCCGGATCCCGTGGAAACCTTGAAGGCCACGGAAATCCTCGTGCGGGAAGGGTTTGTGGTGTTGCCCTATATGTCCGACGACCCAATTCTGGCAAAGCGTCTGGAAGAGGCGGGGGCGGCGGCGGTGATGCCCGGGGCGGCGCCCATCGGGACGGGCCTGGGCATCCTGAACCCGTATCATGTAAGTTATATTGTGGAAGAAGCGAAAGTTCCGGTCATCGTCGACGCCGGGGTCGGTTCTCCGGCGGATGTGGCCTTGGCCATGGAGCTGGGGGCGGATGGGATTCTTTTGAACACCGCCGTCTCGGGGGCCCGGGACCCGGTGTTGATGGCCGAGGCCATGCGGCTCGCCGTGGAGGCCGGGCGCAAGGGGTATTTGGCGGGTCGGGTGATGAAAAAGCGGTACGCCAGCGCCAGCAGCCCGGTGGAGGGCATGGTGGGCCGCTGAGTTTTTGATCGGTTACGTGATGGAGACCGTCCGGGGCCGCGCCGCGGCCCCGGAGGCGCGTCATTAAAGAAGGACATCCCTCACTTCGAGGATGCCTGGGACTCGGCAGATTCCGCCCAGGGTTTCGGCGTCCACCGGTTTGTCCACCGCCAGCACCATCACCGCTTGCCCGCCGATCTCTCGCCGGCCCACCTGCATGGCGGCGATGTTGACGCCGGCCGCACCGAGCAGGCTGCCCACTTGGCCGATGATGCCCGGCTGGTCGATGTGCCGTGTGATCAAGAGCGTCCCTTGGGGCGGGATGTCCACCGAGTAGCCGTCGATCTGCACGATACGCGGACCCAGGCCGTTGAACAGAGTGCCTGCGGCGCTGTGGGTACCCTGGTCGGTGGTGAGGTTCACGCTGATCCAATCGTTGAAAACCCGGTGTTTTCCCGTTTTCGTTTCGGTCACGGCGATGCCGAGGGTTTCGGCAATGAACGGCGCATTGACAAAGTTGACCTCGTCCCCGTGATGGTAGGCGAGAATGCCTTTCAAAATGGTGCGCGACACGGGGGCCACTTCCCGTTCGGCCACGCTCCCTCCGTAGGCGATCTCAATGGAAGACAGGCGGCCGGCGACCAATTGACTGACCAACTGGCCCAATTTTTCACCCAGGGTGAGGTACGGTTGGACGGCCCGCATCACGTCGGCCGGGAGGGAGGGCAGATTGACCGCATTTTTGAAAGGCCGGTCCCGCAAGATATTCAGGATCTCCTCGCCTACGTCGATGGCCACGTTGATCTGGGCCTCCACGGTCGAGGCGCCCAGGTGCGGGGTGGCGATCACCCGGTCCGAGGCCAGAAGCGGGTTCTCTTTGGGCGGTTCTTCTTCGAAGACGTCCAGGGCCGCCCCCGCCACGGTCCCGTTTTCGATGGCGGCGAACAGCGCCCGCTCATCGATGATGCCGCCCCGGGCGCAGTTGAGGATGCGCACGCCGGGTTTCATCAGGGCAAACTGTGCCGCTCCGATCAAGTGCCGGGTTTCCTTGGTCAGCGGAGTATGCACGGTGATGAAATCCGAACGCCTGCAAACCTCTTCCACCGACACCGACTCGATCCCGAGTTTGTCCGCCCGTTCCGCCGTGAGAAACGGATCGTAGGCCAGCACCGTCATGCCGAAAGCGCCGGCTCGTTTCGCGACCTCGGTTCCGATGCGGCCGAGTCCGAGGATGCCGAGGGTTTTGCCCCGGAGTTCTACACCCACGAACGATTTGCGGTCCCACTTTCCCGATTTGATGGAGATGTGGGCTTGGGGAATGTTCCGGGCCAAGGACATGAGCATGGCGAAGGTGTGTTCCGCCGTGGAGATGGTGTTGCCGTCCGGGGCGTTGACCACGATGATCCCCCGGCGGGTGGCGGCCTCCACATCGATATTGTCCACCCCGACCCCGGCCCGGCCGATGGCTTTCAGTCTCCGGGCGCCCTCCAGCAGACCGGCGGTCACTTTGGTCTGGCTGCGGACCAACAGCGCGTCGTACTCATCAATGATCTGTCGGAGTTCTTCCGGGGGCAGCCCCGGGCGGATGTCCACCTGAACATCCGGGGCCTCCATGAGTTGTTTCAGCCCTTCTTCCGAGATCGGGTCGCTGACCAAAATCTTGAACACTGGTTCGGCACCTCCTGGGTGTGATGGATACAGTGGACGACGGGAAAAAGGCGCGGTCCAAACAAAAAACTCCTCTGCCTCCGGCGCTGGGGACAGCGCAAGGGGCGAAAGGAGTCTCTTTCGCGGTACCACCCTTTTCGGCGACACCTCGCGGCGCCGCCCTCGGCGGGTGACATGGTCACCCGACTCACTAACGGGAGTCAACCGGCCCGCACTACTCACGCCGGGATCCGGCGCTTCGCACGGGCGCTCGGGAGTGCTGCCGACAAGCCCCGCGGTCCGGTTCTCACCAATCCACCGGCTCTCTGAGCCGCGTGTTTCTTGGCGGGTCTCCTTCATCGCTTTGCCCTGTTTCACTGACAGTAACTTTAACACCGATTTTCCGGGCATGTCAAGGTTCTTGGGGATCGAAAAATGATGGTGAAATCGTGAACGGTTTCGTGTACAATGAAGACGAACCCGGGGACCAAGGCCCCAGAATTAATCAAAAAAAGTATAGAAGTTTCAATCGAAAAGGGGGATCGAGCTTGAACAAGCTGGGATCAATCGTGTTGTGGACGGTGATCTCCATCTTGGGCGCCGCGGCGTTCGCCGTATTGGCTCTCAACAACGGCGAGACCATCAGTGCGGCGTGGTTGATTGTTGCCGCGGTGGCCACGTACGCGGTTGCGTACCGTTTTTATAGTAAATTTATGGCGTACAAAGCGTTCGGCCTGGATGATCGACGGGCAACGCCCGCGGAAATTCACAATGACGGAAAGGATTACGTCCCGACCAACAAATGGGTGTTGCTCGGCCACCATTTTGCGGCCATCGCCGGAGCCGGGCCGCTCGTCGGACCGATTCTGGCCGCCCAGATAGGGTACCTGCCCGGAACCCTCTGGATCATCCTCGGGGTGGTGTTGGCCGGCGCCGTCCAGGATTTTGTGATTCTGTTCGCCTCGATGCGTCGGGACGGCAGGTCCCTGGGGCAGATCGCCCGGGATGAGATCGGCCCCTTCGGGGGAGTTCTCGCCCTGATCGGCGTGCTGGCCATCATGGTCATCCTCATTGCCGTGTTGGCGCTGGTGGTGGTCAACGCCTTGAAAGGTTCGCCCTGGGGTGCGTTCACCATTGTGATGACGATTCCCATCGCCCTGCTGATGGGGGTGTACATGCGCTTCATCCGGCCGGGTCGGGTGTTGGAAGGAAGCCTCATCGGCATTGTGCTGCTCTTGCTCTCGCTCTGGGCGGGCCAATATGTGGCCGCCGATCCCTACTGGTCCGGCGTGTTCACGCTGAGCGGCACCGCCTTGGCGAAATGGATGATTTTTTACGGATTCATCGCGTCGATTCTGCCGGTTTGGCTGTTGTTGGCACCCCGGGATTACCTCAGCTCATTTTTGAAGATCGGCACCATTCTGCTGTTGGCCATCGGCATTCTCGTCGTCCTGCCGCCGATTCACATGCCAAAGTTCACCCGGTTCATCGACGGGACCGGACCGGTGTTCAGCGGAAATCTGTTCCCGTTCCTGTTTATCACCATCGCGTGCGGCGCCGTGTCCGGGTTCCACTCCCTGGTCTCCTCGGGGACGACCCCGAAGATGATCCAGAAAGAATCCCAGGCACGGATGATCGGATACGGGGGGATGCTGCTGGAGTCGTTTGTGGCGATCATGGCCATGGTGGCGGCGACCTCTCTCACGCCGGGCGTGTATTTTGCCATGAACGCCCCGGCTGCGGTCATCGGCACCGATGCGGCGACGGCGGCGGCCAAGATCACCCAGTGGGGATTCACGGTGGATGCCCAGACCATCACCCAATGGGCCAAAGACGTCGGGGAGAGGACCATCCTGTCGCGGACGGGAGGAGCCCCGACCCTGGCCGTGGGTATGGCGGACATCTTCTCCAAGTTCATGGGCGGGTTCAAAGCGTTCTGGTATCACTTTGCCATTTTGTTTGAAGCGGTGTTCATCCTGACCACCATCGACGCAGGAACCCGGGTCGGCCGGTTCATGCTTCAGGATTTGCTCGGCAACGTATGGAAGCCTCTGGGCAGGACCGAATCCTTCGGGGCCAATGTTTTTGCCAGTGCGGTCATCGCGTTGGGGTGGGGGTATTTCCTGTATCAGGGCGTGACCGATCCCTTGGGCGGAATCAACACGCTGTGGCCGCTGTTCGGGATTTCGAACCAGATGTTGGCCGGTATCGCCCTGACCGTGGCCACCACGGTCTTGATCAAGATGGGACGGGCGCGATACAGTTGGATTACGCTGGTGCCCCTGGGATGGCTGCTGGCGGTGACCCTGACGGCTGGCTGGCAGAAGCTGTTCGATCCCAATCCGGCGGTTGGTTTTCTGGCCCACGCCGACGTGATCGCGAACGGCATGGCGGCCGGGAAGTTGGTGGCCCCGGCGAAGTCCGTGACCGACATGTCCAAGATGTTGTTCAACGACCGGGTGGACGCGGTGATGACCGCGATCTTCATCATTGTGGTGGTGGGTGTACTTTTGGACGCCGTCCGGGTGTGGTACCAGGTGTTGGTGGAAAAACGCAAACCTCAACTGAAGGAAACGCCGTTTGTGCCTTCGAGGATGCAGGTTTGACCTTCCCGAAGGAGGTGGCACGGGATGAAGTCATCAATCGGGGACTGGGTCTGTAAGTTGCGTACCAACGTCAAAACGGTATTCGGAATGCCGGACTACGAGGCGTATCTCGAGCGCCACCGGAGGACTCATCCGGAGAAACCGCCGCTTTCCAGACAGGAGTTTTACACGCAGTATCTCAAACAGCGGTATGAGAGCGGCGGGCCGACCCGGTGCTGTTGAACCGAATGGAATGCCTTGGGCGGGGAAGGATTCCCCGCCTTCTTTGTTGCCCTCCTCCCGCTGCAGGCATGAAAGGCCGGCAGATGGGAAAACGAAACCCAAGGGGGGATGGGAGTGGCTTCATGGCGTTTGGAATGTGCCGAAGACCGCCGGGATCTCCGGGCGTGGGAACCGCTCTGGCGGCGGGCCCGCCGTCCCCTGGTCATCACCGGCGCGGGGATTAGTGTGGCCTCTGGTTTGCCGACGGTCGGCGAGACATGGAACGGGATCGTTCTGCGCACTCTGTTCACCCGCCACCGGTTTGAGAAGGAACCGAAAGAATTTTATGATTGTTACCGTGATTGGCTGTGGAGTTGGGGCCGGGCGGAACCGAATCCGGCCCACCGGGCACTGGCCGCCTGGGGTGGCCCCGTGGTCACTCTGAACGTCGACGGGCTTCACCGGAAGGCGGGTTCCGAGCGATGTCTCGAGGTGCACGGCAGGCTTTTCGAATTGGCTTGCCGCGGATGCGGCATTCTCGTTCGGGGAGATCGGGCCTTTTGCCAGGATGTTCCGCGATGCCCGGAGTGCGGCGGCATCCTTGGGCCCAATATCGTCCTGGCGGGAGAACCCGTGCGCCATTTCGCCTCGGTGATGGACCTGGTCGGCGAAGCGGATCTGCTCCTGGTGATCGGGACCCGGATGGATGTTTCACCGATGAATCAGATTCCCGCAGCCGCCCACCGCAGGGGGATCCCCCTCATCCGGGTCAATCGGCGTGCGGAGCTGTTGATCCCGGCCCTTTTGGGCGGGGAATGACCACCGGCCGCCTTGGCGGAAGGCGGCCGGTTTGCCAGTTCGAGGAGGTTTACCAACGGGACTCCGGTCCGGAAGTGATGAAGGCCACCGCCGCGAATGCACCCGCGAACCCGATGAAAATCGTGGCCAGCGCTTCGGGGGCTCGCTCTCCGAGAAACAGTGTAAAAATCGCGAAAACCACGCACATGATGGCGATGCCGAGGTAATAGCGAAACATCGTATACCCTCCCGTGTCCGACTCTCTTCCTCCGTCATCTTACCACCGCATCAGAAAAGTATGCAATGCGGGTTCACAAAGATGTCGGAAGCCGGGGCCGCGTTCGCACATGATACGGGATTTGGTCAGTCTTCTCCCAATCCGATATAATGAACCGTAAGAGTGGCACGGCGGAGGGGCGTACCGGGCGGTGATCCGGATCTTGGATGCCGGAAACCGGCTGTGGCCGGTCGTCGAGGTCGAGGCGGGAATAGGAGTGGCGGATGCCGATGTATGTGATGATTACCCAGGCCAGCCGCAAAGCCCGGGCGGCCAAAGAGCTGTATGAAACATTGAAATCCCGGGCGGCCGAGTTCTTACCCCCGGTTCGGGAGGGGGAGATACAGGGCTTCGACGGCGTGGAGGTTCCCGGAAGCGAGCGGAGCCGGGTGCTGGCGATCCGCTTTCACGACGAGTATTTGAGCCCGTACATGAAGTCGGACATGAATCTGTTTCATCTGCTGATGCTGGATGAGCAAGTGAAGATCCGGGTCTATCGGGCCGAACGCGGATGGCTGTTCGTTTTTGACGGGGTGCAGGCCGCCCCAAAACCGTTTGGAACGATGGGGTTCGACCCCCGTTGACAGGAGGCGGGAGATGTGAAGCGGACCGCATTGCTATTGATCGCCCACGGCAGTCAGCTTCGTGCGGCCGCCGAGGACATGTTTCGGGTCATGGATGACCTGAGGAGTTCCGGGAAATGGGATATCGTCGAGGCCGCTTTTCTGGAGATCACCTTTCCGTCGATTCCCGAGGGGATTGAGATCTGTGTGAACAAAGGGGCAACCCAAGTCGTGATCGTCCCGTATTTTCTTCATTTGGGCAAACATGTACTCAAAGACTTACCCCGACTGATCGATGAGGCCGGCCGCCGGCATCCGGGGGTCCAAATCCGACTGGGTTCCCATCTCGGCTACGATCCCCGGCTGTCCCACATCGTGGCGGAACGGGCCGAGGAGGCTCTGGCCGCCATGGATGGAACGGCGGGATGAGCCGGCGGGTTGGTTTTACCGGGGTTCCGGCAACGGATTCGTGATAAGGAGATGAGCCCCATGTATGCGATGAACTCTCTGTCCCTGAAATTCTGCAAAAAAAACCTCGACAAGTCGGGAGACGTGATGCGGGCCCTTCAGCAGAAATACCCCGATCTCCCCATTGAGGTCTCGGATTGTCTCAAGGTTTGCGGGTTGTGTACCGACGTTCCTTTTGTGCTGCGGAATAACGCCATCGTTCACGGGCGAAATCCCCGGGACCTTTATCTGAAACTGGAACGGGGCATGCGGCCGTTCTTCCGTCCGGAGCCCATTCCCGGGACAGCCGCCGCCATGGCGTTACAAAGCGGGGAAGAGGCTGAAGACACCCCGACCAAAGCTTGACTTCCCGGACGGACCTCCGGTTCACCCGTTTCCGTCCCTCGTCATATCCTATACAACGCCATCCTCATGGGATGCGAGGGGGGACGGGTATGAAACAGACACCCAGGGCGCCCGGCAGGTCGGTTTATCGTATCGCCGATGTTGTCGCACGGTACAAGGGAGCGGTGGTGAACATCGAGGTGGTGCAGGACATCCCCGGTTCGGCGATGACCCTGATCCCCGGATGGCCCTTGCACCCGGTCGAGGACGGGGACGAACAGCGAGAACTCCATCAGTTAAATATCGGTTCCGGCTTTTTTTTCGACCGCCGGGGATTGGTTCTGACCAATGAACACGTGATTCACGGCGCTTCGCGCATCCTGGTCCGGCTGTTCGGACGCAGCCGGGTGGTCGAAGCGAAAGTGGTCGGTGCCCATTATGAGCTGGATCTGGCGGTTTTGAGGGTTCCCAAGCCGAGCGGCCTCCCCATCCTCCAGCTTGCCAGAAAACGGGATTTGCGCGTCGGAGAGTGGGTGGTGGCCATCGGCAATCCCCTTGGACTCGATCACACCGTCACCGTCGGAGTGATCAGTGCGAAGGAAAGGCCCATGGCTATTGGGGATCGCAAATACCCCCATCTAATTCAGACGGATGCGGCGATCAATCGCGGGAACAGCGGAGGCCCGCTGATCAATCTCCGGGGCAAGGTGGTGGGGATCAACACGGCGGTGAGCCAAAGCTCCCAAGGGATCGGCTTTGCCATCGCCGTGGACGTCATTCGGAAAGCGCTCCGGGACATGCGTGTGGGACCGGTGGATTAAAACGGTTCTTGGTTTCTTTCGGCTGTTCCGCCTTTGATTGCGGAAAGAGGTGTAACAGCGTGGACCGGTTCACAAGGGTTCCATAGGACATCCGTTCGAACGGCGGCGCCCGCGGTTGCCGCGGAGATGCGGACCGAAAGCGTTTACGGCCATAAACCGGTCGGCGGAGTTTGACAGATATGTGGCATTCCCTTGGGATGTTCCATATCCGTGAGAATGTCTTGTGTTTCACGAATCACTGTAGTATAGTGAAATGCGACAGCGGAAGTGCACCTAGGGATCCGGCCAGAACATGCTGGACAGGACCAAGCGGTGCAGGCCATCCGGCTACACCGAGGGGATAAAAGACCCGGCGGACAGGTTCCCTGGTAGAGGGGCTCCTCGCCGGGTCCTTCCGTACAGGGCGCGGCGGCCCGTACCGAGGCCGGCGCAAGGGATTTTGTCGGGGGGTGGGACCGAATGCAGAACAGGCTGGATACATGGCGGATGGGCGCCTCGGAACACGACGCGTGCGGAATCATCGCCGCTGTACAAAGGGATGGCATCCCATCTTATGATAATGTTCAGAGTGTCGTGAAGGCTCTCATTCAGATGCAACATCGGGCGGGGTTTGTCGACGGCGAGGGAGACGGTTGCGGCATTCTGATGGATCTGCCCCGGAAGTTGTGGGCAAAGAAGCTTGCCCATCGCGGCCACGCCGGTTCGCTGGCGGACGACCCCCGTTTTTCGGTGGGACACTTTTTCATTCCCCGGGAAGCGGAGGACCGGCGCGACGAATGGATGTCCCGGATTCGGGCGTTGTTTTCCGAGTATAATATTCAGATTCTTGTCGAGGAAGTTGGCAATGTCAACTCCCAGGCGCTGGGGCCCCGGGGCCGTGCCGATGAACCGGTGTTTTGGCAGGTGGCCGCGTTGGCGGAAGACGAGGCGACGGCGGCGCGAAACCTTTTTGAGCTGCAACTGGCCATTGAGGCGGCCACGCCGATTCACGTGGTTTCGTTGAGCACCCAGGCCGTGGTGTACAAGGTGAGGGGCTCGGCCGGTACGCTGCCCGGTTATTATCCGGATTTGGCCAGCCGGGACCTGCGGTCCGCGGTGAGCATCGGACACAATCGGTATTCCACGAATACATCCACGGTGTTCGAGCGGGTTCAGCCGTTTTCCCTGCTCGGCCACAACGGGGAAATCAATACCATTGCGAAATTGCGCGAGGAAGCGGAGATGTTGGGCATTCCTCTCGTCCGGGAGGGAAGCGACTCCCAAGATCTGAATCGCACCCTGGAAGGGTTGATTCACCGGTACGGCTTTACCCTGTACGAAGCCATGGAGTTGGTATTTCCGCCGATTATAAATGAAATTAAGAATTTTTCTGCTGATTTGCAGGATTTATACATGTTTTTCCGTTCGGCTTGGGGCCCCTTCGCCCAAGGGCCGGCGGGGATCGTGTCCCGATACGGCGATGAATGTGTGTTCAGCGTGGATGCGCTGGGGTTGCGGCCGCTGTGGATGGTGCAGACGGAAGGGACGGTGTTTTTTTCCTCGGAGCAGGGCGTCGTGGAACTGGCGGACATGGTGGCGGATCCGAAACCGCTGGCCCCCGGGGAGAAAATCGGTGTGCAGGTCATCCCGAGGAAAGGCATCCGCATTCATCGGTACCATGAATTTCAGCGGGTTGTCCTGGAGCGGACGGCGCGGCGGTTCTCGTTCGATCGATTCCGGGGCTCGTTGCAATTCGGCATGCCCGGGGCGGCCCTGAACGAGGGAACCGGGGACGGACTCCGGAACATCCCCGACCAACCGGAGTTGCGCGACCGGTTGGTGGCCGCTTTCGGTTGGGATGCGGATGACATGAAGTTGTTGGAATTTGAGGCTCAGACGGGGGCGGAACCCATCCGTTCCCTGGGCTATGACGGACCCTTGGCGGCACTGTCCCGGGAGAGGCAGAATCTCGCCGATTTTTATAAGGAGACGGTGGCGGTGGTCACCAACCCGGCCATCGATCGGGAACGGGAGATCGAGCATTTTTCCACTCGAATGGTGCTGGGACCGCGGCCTTCCCTCAAGGGTCGGGCGACATCCCCGGCTCGCAGAGTGGAACTGCAGACCCCCCTGCTTCTGGGCGGACACCGGACCCGATCGGTCTTGACTCCGGACGTGTACCGGGGGCTGGCCCATCAATTGGGTACCTATCTCTATGAAGATCTCCTCCGGGAGTTCGACGTCTCGAGCACCGCGGTGCGCGTGCTGGACGCCACCTTTGCGGATCATGAAACTCTAAAAGAGGCGGTGGCCCGGCTGAGCCGGGAAGCGGTGGCGGCGGTGGAGTCGGGCACCTGTCTGTTGGTGATCGACGACGAGCTCGCGTTCCGGGAGGGGCGGCATTGGATTGATCCCCATCTGGTGGTCTCGGCGATTCACCTCGCGCTCAAGCATGAGTCGCCGAGGGCTGGGGCGGACAATCTCCGGCGCCGGGTGAGTATTGTCCTGCGTTCGGGGGCGCTGAGGAATCTTCATGACATCGTCACCGCCATCGGGCTTGGAGCCGATGCCGTAAACCCCTATCTCATGTGGGAATTGGCCGGGGGGGATCCGGCGGTATCGGTGGGGAACCTCTATACGGCCCTGCAGAAGGGTCTGGAAAAGGTCATCTCGACCCTCGGCATCCATGAGCTCCGCGGCTATGACCGGCTGTTCTCGTCCATCGGGCTGAAACCGGAGTTGGATGCCGTGTTGGAGACGCCGGGGTTCTGTGGATCCGAAACGGCGGGATACGGATGGAAGGAGTTCGAGGCGGACGCCCGGCAGCGCTATGTGATCGCTTCCGGCGGGGCGCCGGCCCGTCCGGTTCGCCAGTACAACTACTATCCGCGAATTTGGAAGGCGGCGGGGGATGCGGCCCAGGGGGTCAGGCCGTATGCCCAATATGTGGAAAAATTGGCGGATATGGAGCAGACAAACCCCATTTCGCTCCGGCATGTGATGGATGTCAAGGTGGCTGTCGACAGCCCGGTGAATCCCGACGAAGTGGACGTATCGGTGGGCGAACACAGTTTGCCGTTTCTCATCTCGTCCATGTCGTTCGGCTCCCAGAACGAAGTGGCCTACCGTGCGTATGCCGAAGCCGCCAAACGTTTGGATATGATTGCCATGAACGGCGAGGGCGGAGAGATCAAAGACATGATCGGAAAGTATCCGAAACACCGGGGATTGCAGGTGGCCTCCGGGCGTTTCGGGGTGAACATCGAGTTGTGCAACGCGGCCAACATCCTGGAGATCAAGATCGGCCAAGGGGCGAAGCCCGGCGAGGGCGGACATCTGCCGGGGTCGAAGGTGTCGGCCAAGGTGGCCGCGGCTCGGAATGCCCAACCGGGAATTGATCTCATTTCGCCCTCCAACAATCATGATATCTATTCCATCGAAGACTTGGCCCAGATGATCGATGAACTGAAGACGGCCAATCCCAACGCCCGGGTGTCGGTCAAGGTTCCCGTGGTGCCCAACATCGGCACCATCTCGGTGGGGATCGCCAAGGCCGGAGCGGACATCATTACCTTGAGCGGCTATGACGGGGGGACCGGGGCCGCCCGGGCTCATGCGTTGAAGCACGTGGGGCTTCCGGTGGAAATCGGAGTTCGCCGGACCCACCTGGCCCTGGTGGAGGCCGGATTGCGCGATCAGGTGGAGATCTGGTGTGACGGCGGGCTGAAGAGCGGGCTCGACGTGCTGAAGATGATTCTTCTCGGCGCCAACCGCTGCGGATTCGGAACGCTCGCCATGGTGGCGGTGGGCTGCACCGGTTGCCGGGCTTGCCACAAGGATACGTGTCACGTCGGGATCGCCACTCAGATCGAGTCTTTGGAGGAGGCCAAAGAAAAAGGCCTCAAGATGTTCGTTCCGCGGCAGTTCGAAACGGCGGTGGGGAATCTCGTGACCTTGTTCCGGGCCATGGGCAGGGAGTTGCAGGAATGGACGGCCCGGCTCGGCGCGCGGCGAACCCAGGATCTGGTTGGACGTACCGATTTGCTCGAGCAAACCCAGGAATGCAACCGGGTGGACGTGACGGAGCTCCTGAGTCCCGTGGTCGTCGGCGTCCGCAAGGGGGCTCTGAAAGGGGCGCCGAAAGTACGCATGAGCAGTGTGGGCGCCGAATCGCTGACCGAGCGCATCGCCGCCCAGGCGGTTCTTGAGGTGGCGGCGGGCAGTGAAACGGTGGCCCAAGAGGCGAATCATGTGACGGCACACGATCGAGTGTTGGGGAGTTTCCTCGCCGGGTCGGTGACCCGGGGACGATTCCGGGGCGACATGCGGGGATTCCGCCAGGCGAACCTCATTTTTAACGGAGGCTCCATTGCCGGGAACGGACTTGGGGCGTACAACGCCCCGGGCGTGCATATCCGGGTGGAAGGCGGCGCGCAGGACGGTGTGGGCAAAGCGGCGGTGGGCGGCAAAATCGTCGTCATGAAAGGGCTGAATCGCCGGGGGGAACGGCTCAATGGCTCCGTCGGCAAGGGCTTGGCCTACGGAGCGCAGAAAGGATTGTTCATCGTCCAAGGGGATGCGGATTCTCGTGCGGGGATTCGCCTTTCCGGGGCCGATGTGATCATCGGCGGAATGCTCCGGGAACCGGTGGACGATTCCCTGGGTCTTCTGGCCGCACGGGCCAACATCAAGGGATTCGCGTTTGAGTACATGACCAATGGGCGCGCCTTGGTGCTCGGCGATCCGGGACCGTGGATCTGCTCGGGGATGACCGGCGGCGTGGTCTACCTGCGGGTGCAGCCGGAAATGGGATTGACCGAAAAGGCGTTGAAGCGCCGCATCGCCAAAGGGGCGCGGGTGTCGATCCAACCTCTCGATCCCCAGGGGAAACGGGATGTGGAAGAATTGCTGCACTTGTACCTGAGGGAGTTGGCGCGCACCAAACAGCACGAGGAGGCGGATGTGATCCGTTGCCTCCTGGATCATACCGAAAAGCATTTTGTCATGGTCAAACCCAGCAATCAACAGACTGACCAGGACATCGCCACGGAATGACCCGGCAGGAAAAGTTTTGTTTGACTGCGGCGCCCGAAAGCGGTATGATGAGATCGGCCAATGCGCCAAATGGATTTCTAGGAGGTTTCCGATGCAAGGAAGGGTTAAATGGTTCAACGCGGAGAAGGGTTACGGGTTCATCGAACGGGAGGACGGGGGAGACGTGTTCGTCCACTTTTCCGCGATCCAGCAGGAAGGCTTTAAGAGCCTGGAAGAAGGGCAATTGGTGGAGTTTGACATTGTCGAAGGCGCTCGCGGTCCTCAAGCGGCGAATGTGGTCAAACTGTAACGCGGAAATCTCCTAGGACGAAAGGTTGATTTCAACGCGGATAAAGCCTCGAGGAGCTCCTCCTCGGGGTTTTTTTGTCGAGATTTCGGGCATGACGGTGGGATACGGGCGGATTTTGAGCGCAGAAGAGCGATTTCCATCGTTCTCCGAGGGTGAATCGGGTTGAAGCCCGACCGTCGGTGCTGAATCGGTCCAAGGAGCCGCCCTCTTACGCTCAGGTCGGTGCACGGGAACAGGAGGAACTCGTCATTTCCCCGGCGGTCAAGTAGAATGCAGGAGAGGTGGTGGGTGCATGGGAAAACGGGTCAAGTCGTACATCCTCCTGTTTGTCGTCTTGGCGGTTTTCGTCTTTGCCGCAGTGGGATGTACGTTGACGGTGCCGGCTTTTGACGCCAGCAAATTGGATCCGGCTCAGGAGACGATCATCTACGATAAAAACGGCCAGCCGGCCATCACGCTGCGACCGAGCAAATCCATTCCTGTTCCGTTGCAAGACATTCCGATGAATTTGAGGAATGCGGTCATCGCCACGGAGGACAACCGGTTTTATGAACATCCGGGGATCGACTTGCGAGGCATGATGCGGGCCTTGGTCCGGGACATTGTGAGTGGCGGCAAGGTGGAGGGAGGGAGCACCATCACTCAGCAGTTGGCGCGATGGGTGTTCCTCAACGATTCGAAAACCTTGACGAGAAAAATTCAGGAGATCATCCTGGCCGCGCAATTGGAGCGCCACTATACCAAAGATGAAATTCTCGACATGTACCTGAACAAGATCTATTTCGGCGGCCAGGCGTACGGAGTGGAAATGGCGGCGCGCCAGTACTTCGGCACCTCCGTGAAGGATTTGAACGGACAGAAGGACCCGATCGGGGATTTGGCCAAGTGCGCCCTCATCGCCGGACTTCCGCAGGCCCCGTCCTACTATAATCCATTCGTGCACCCGGATGCGGCGAAAGAACGCAGGGACACCGTACTGGATAATATGTATAAATATGGATATATCACGGAACAGCAGATGAACGAGGCGAAGCAGGTGCCGGTACCGACGACTCCGCCGAAAAACGGACTTCCGGTCGATGATAGCAACAAATATCCCTGGTATTTGGACTATGTCTTGGAAGAGGCGGAGAATCTGGGAATCAGTGCGGACGAGATCATGAGGGGGGGTTATCGGATCTATACGACCCTGGATCCCCAGGTCCAGGAAGCCATGCAGGCCACCTATGCGAAGACGTCGCTTTTTGCCTTGCCCAACGGAAAACTTCCCCGGAGCGCAGCGGTGGTGATCGATCCGCAGACCGGGGGCATTGCCGGACTGATCGGCGGGATGGAGTACACAACGTTCCGAGGCTTCAATTACGCCACCATGAACAATTTCACCGTGACCGGCGGAAACGGGCAGAGCCCCGGTTCGACGATCAAACCGCTGGTGGTGTACGGGCCGGCCATTGAGACCGGGAAATACGGGCCGAACTCGACCCTCGAGGACCGGCTGCAGACGTACGGACAGGGTCCGGGTGCTTACACACCCCACAATTGGAATGATCGGTATCTGGGCACGGTGTCTCTTCGTTATGCGCTGGAGCAATCCCTGAACGCGCCGGCGGTGTGGTTGCTCAATCAAATCGGCGTGAACACCGGGCTTGATTTCGCCAAGCGCCTCGGTGTTCCCGTGACGAGCGACGACTATAATCATCTGGCGGTGGCCCTGGGGGCGATTTCAAGAGGTGCTTCGCCGCTGATCATGGCTCAGGCGTACGCCGCTTTCGACAACGGCGGGCAGTATGTCAAAGCCCATGCGATCACCAAAGTGGTGGACGGAACCGGCCGGGTATTGGTTCAGCCCGATTATGCGCCGACCCGGGTGATGCAACCCCGGACGGCGGCCGTGATGACCGATCTGTTAAAGAGCGTGGTGGATCACGGATTGGGTTCGGCGGCGCGGATTCCGGGATATGCGGTGGCCGGGAAGACGGGCACCCAGGAGTACGAGCCGATTAAAGGCATGAACACCGATCTGTGGTTTGTCGGCTACACTCCCGATTACGTCGGGGCGATCTGGATGGGCCCTCCGGAAGGATTCAACTACATTCCATTGAGCAAGGATCAGCAGGGGGTATACGGCAGCGGCAAGGCCGCGGCGGTGTACCAGGCGATGATGACGTCGATCATTCGCAGTGAACACCTGCCGCCCAGGGGGTTCCCGGGAAGCGGGGTTGTCTCGGCGCCGGCGCCGCCGTCCCAGGATCAACCGCCGTCCCCCCAGGCCATTGCCGATCTGGCCGCCACGGTATCCCCCGACGGACAAAAGGTGGATCTGCACTGGACGCCTGTCCGGGGAGACGTTTCTTACCGGGTGTACCGGACGGACGGCGGCGGTTCGCCGGTGCTGGTGGGATCGGTGACCGGCGGGGCGTGGACGGACAGTCAGGTTTCTCCGGGCGGCCAATACCAGTACGTGGTCGCCGCTGTGGACGGTTCCGGCAATGAAGTCAGCCGGTCCAATACGGTGACGGTCTCGATTCCCGCCAACCTGCAGCCGGTGCCGGACGAGCCGAAAAACAAATCCGGAAAGGGGGAGAAACCGTCGAAAGACGACAAGAAAGGCCACGGCCCGCCCGGGCGGGTCCCGGGTTCTTCCGAATCCGATCAATCCGGAGGAACGAGCGGTGCCGGCGGGCCATCGCCGGCCGGCACCGCTCAGGACATCCCAAGTGGATACACTTCGCAATAAGTGCGGGCATTCCTTGGGCGTTCGCGCGAACCGGCCGGCTTTGACCGGCCGGTTTGGATTTTCTACGGTTCTTATGTTATAGTGGTTCACGACCGGGCGACGGCACGGGTAGGGGAGAAGGGAAGGGAACGACATCAATGGATTTCGACACGGGCAAGATTCAGGCGGCCGTTCGCATGATTCTCGAAGCGATCGGGGAAGATCCGGATCGCGAGGGTTTAAGGGATACACCGTCCCGGGTGGCCCGCATGTATCAGGAAGTGTTTCGGGGATTGCACCGGGACCCTCGGAACGAATTGAATGCGATTTTCAATATTGAACATGAAGAGCTGGTCCTCGTGAGGGACATCCCCTTCTATTCGATGTGCGAACACCATTTGGTTCCGTTTTTTGGAAAAGCCCACGTGGCCTACCTGCCCCGGGGCGGAAAGGTCACCGGATTGAGCAAACTCGCCCGTTTGGTGGAAACGGTGGCCCGTCGGCCGCAACTGCAGGAACGGATCACTTCGACGGTGGCCGATGCCATCATGGATCGGTTGGAGGCGCGCGGGGCGGTGGTGGTCCTGGAGGCCGAGCACATGTGCATGACCATGCGCGGGGTGAATAAACCCGGCAGCCAGACCGTGACCAGTGCTGTGCGGGGAGTATTTCTCGAAGACGGCAAACTTCGGGAAGAGGTTTTCCGGTTGATCGTCAGTCGGTGATCGGTGGGCCGGGCGCCGAGGGCGCCCTTTTTTATCGATGTTCATCCGGTTCGCCGCCCGGGCGGCCTTCGGGGGCGCGGTTCAACCGGCCGCGGAGCTCGGATGGCCGTCCGAAGGATAGAGGCGTTTGGGGATTCCATGAAGGTAGTCCCAGGACACGAGGTGAAAAGTGATCCCGAACCGTTCGCCCACCAGGGCCTGCCGGTGTCCCGGACCGTGAAGATGGCCGTAAATACAATGTTCCACTCCATATCGGCGCATGAGTTCGATCAGTTCGTTGGGTTCGTGCCGCTCATTCACCGGGGGGTAATGGGTCATCACCCAGAGATGGTCTCCGGGCGGGGCCGATCGAAGAGAGAGTTCCAGCCGGGATACTTCCCGCCGGAAAATCCGGGTGTCGTGCTCGGTGAATTCCCGGCTGCCCGGGCAAATCCACCCCCGGGTGCCGCAGATGACAATGCCTTCCCCCAGGGCCAAACCGTCGTTTTGGAGCGCGTACATACCCCGGGGGAGGGCTTCGCGAAGGCGGGAGATACTGGGCCACCAATAGTCGTGATTGCCCCGCAACAAGACTTTGCGCCCGGGGAGCCGGGCGATCCACAGAAGATCGGGCATGGCTTCGTTCAAGCGCATTCCCCAACTGATGTCCCCGGGAATGAGGACCCAATCCTCGTCGGCGATGCACCGGGACCATTCTCGTTCCGTCCGGTCGGGATGATCCGCCCAGGCGTTCCCGAATATCGTCATCGGTTTTTCGTTGTGAAAAGACAGATGAAGGTCGGCAATGGCGTAGATCCGCATGGTTCATGTCCTCCGGGCCGGGTTTCGGCACGTCCTATTTGTACACGAGTTCATTCCGAAATGCAAGACGGACCCTGTCGCGTTTCGCCGACAGGATTTTGCCGATTCGTGTCGAACTAGTCACCAGCGGGGAAGGGGGAGTTCGATGTCGGACACGGCGGCCCGCTCGTATCAGTACAGTATCGAGGGCAGCGTGAAACGGGTCCTCTTTTTGGCCGGGCGTCCCATGACCGTGGGCGAACTGTCGGAGGCCGTGAAGGCGTTGGGTCGGAATGATTTGTCCGAGGAGGATTTGCGAGGGAGGCTGGAGGCGGCATTGACCACCGGGACCGGCGCGTTCGAATGTGTGGAGGGGGCCTGGCGGTTGCGCCGGGGAACGCAATCGGAGCTCAACGATCTGGCTCACGATTACCTGCAGCAGGCGGGGCGTCCAATGAAATTCGGAGATATTTTGCGCCACTTGCAGACCATGACCCATCGCAGCCGAGGGGAATTGATGTCCAGGGTGGATTTGGACGGCGACTGGCGGTTTGCCCGACTGGCTTCGGGGGAATGGGTGTTGACCGGATGGCCGGAGACGCTGGCCGTTGTCCCGGAAGCCGCCGCAACGGCCGCACAAACCGAAGAGGAGGGATGGACAATGACCGGGGTTGCGACGGAGGAACTGGTCTTGCAGACGGTCCGAATGATTCATGAGCAATTGCGCCGGTTGCGGGGACGGGAGGAAGCGATCTCCCGGGAAGCGCTGGAGTGTTTTTATCGGGAAGACCTGTCGGGGATTGAACGGCTGATGAGAGAGCGGCGGTCTGTGGTGAATTTGATTGCCAAGCTCGACGAGGTGGCGGCGGATCTGCCGGATCCGGACGAGGCGGCGGTGAGCAGCACTCCCTGAGGGGAGGAATCGGCCATGATGGAGGATCGGTTCACGCGACTGCGCGCCGTCATCGCGGCGTGGGAAGCGCGGGAAGCGGAACGGGGAAAGGAATTTCGGGACTTGTTCGAACGGGGGGACGGGCCGGCCATACGCCGCTTAATGGATGAGATGAGGATGCTTCGCCGGCGACGGCGGGCATTGGAAGCGTTCGTTCAGCGTTGGGCGGAGTCGCAGGATTCCCTGAACCACCCGTCCGCTCGTTCCCCTTTCTGAATGCGCCGTGGGAAAAAGCGGATCCGCAGCCGAACCGCAAGCCATATCAGGACCGTTCGAACGGGAGGGGGATTCCGGTGCCCGAGAACAGCCGGGATGGAGGTCCCGGTATGAACCCGCGGTACTCATGGCAACGGCGAATGACGGCCGACGGCTGGAGGCTCACCGAAGAACAGTGGGCGGCCGTACTGTCGCCCGCGGAGCGAATCGCCGTGTACGCCGGGCCGGGGACAGGCAAGACCACCGTGTTGGCGGCCCGGGTTCTGTATCTGATCCAGGTCTGTCATATACCCCCGGCCGGTCTGTTGGTGACCACGTTCACCAGGGAGGCGGCAGTAGAATTGCGGGAGAGGTTGCGTCCGTGGATATCGGGACGCGCGCTTCTCGACATGGAAGTAGGGACATTGCATTCGCGCTTGCTGCGGTGGTGGATCCGGGAGCGCGGGCGAGCGCCGCGGATTCTCACGCCGGCGGAACAGACGCGGGTGGTGGACGGCGCAGCCAGAAGCTGCGGAATGACCGCTGAGCAAGCGTGGGCCGCCCTGGCGCTGGACAAATCACGGCGTCCGGGATATTCCGGAGAACCGGACGGGAATCGCCTCCGTCATGCTTATCAACAGGAACTGAAGCGGCGGGGCGTATGGGATTTTGACGACATTCTGCTTAATGCGTACGACCTGCTGTTTCTCGAGGGGAAGCGTTCGCCTTGGCGGGCGGTGTTGGTGGATGAAGCCCAGGATCTGAACGAAATTCAGAGTGCCCTTGTCGAGGGCCTTTGTCGAAAGGCTTCTCTTTTTTTGATCGGCGACGATGACCAGTCGATTTATGGATTTCGAGGCGCAGAACCGAAATATTTTCAAAGCCATCTCGTTGACAGGAAAACATCCGTTTTCCATCTGTCCATCAATCACCGGTCGCACCAGGGTCTGGTGATTCCATGTAACCGGTTGATTGCCCACAACCGCGATTCCCAGCGTAAAGCGATTCGCTCGCGACGCACGGGTCCGTGGCCCGAGGTCCGGGATTTCGGGGATGAATGGGAGCAGTACCGGTGGCTGGGTGAAGAATGGATCCGGGAGAAGGTCCAAGGCGCGACTTTGGCGGTCCTCGCCCGAACCCATCAAGAACTCCAGGAGGCGTTTCACGCGGTGGGGCGATGGATGCCGGCGAAAAGCGACCCGTTTCCGACACTTCATTGGCACACATTTCACGGCGTTAAGGGCAAAGAGTTCGACAGGGTCTACATTCTGAATGCCGTGGAAGGTCGTGCGCCGCATCTGCTCCGTTCGCATCCAAGCCGAGAGAACCGAAAGGGCGGGAAAGAGGACGTGGAGGAAGAGCGGCGGCTGTTCTACGTCGCGATGACCCGTGCACGGGAACGGCTGGTGATTTGTGTACCGCATCAGCTCCGTGGTCGCCGGGTTCGCGTCAGTCGGTTTATCGGGGAGGCCGGTCTGAGAGACCGACCCGCGGTTTCCTGGTGGTCATGGATGAAAAGGGTCTTGCGCGGGAACTGAGAGTATGGTACATTAACTCTTGCCGTCCCGGATTTCCCGGTTGCGGACGGGGGGCACCTCGCGTATACTGGGAATGAGTGGGCTGAAGGATTGGAGCGATCCGGAATTCCGTGACTGAACCTGCCGGCGTAGCTCAGTAGGT
>JASBVV010000010.1 GCA_029960885.1 Kyrpidia sp.
AAAGCCCGATGCCATGTGTCGCTGGGCATGGTGAAGGCCTCCGGCCAGATTGAAGGCATGGCGGGCCCTTCCTTCCATAACCAATTGCGCGGCCAGCAGCGTACCCCCGGCGATGAGGGCCGAAGCCTCGTGCATCTGGGGGAAAATGGGTGTGTCCTCGGTTCCCAGCCCGAACGCTCCCCAGGTCGGTTCTGTACCGTCCGGCGCAACGGGCGGAGGGGCCCCCGATCCGGCCCGCTTCACGGCTTCGATGTACCGGGGATCGTGGACCATGGCCAGTTCGTCTTCACCAGCCGGCCGCGGCGGCCATATCTGCTCCGAACGAACCAGCCCCAATTCCTCCATTAAATCCCATGTCATGCGCAGTCGCAGCGGATTGAAGGGATGTTCCGGGCTGAAACGATAACGCAGAACCTCGGGACTGTACACGATGACCGCGTCGCTGTTTCTCATTCCCGGCCTCCGTGTGAAAGAGGCCCCACCACGCGGTAGCCGGCGGCTGCGATATCTTCAAGGATGCGTCGGGGATCCATGGTCTGCACCCGAAGCACAAGGCGGCGGGTGTACGGAGTTTTCCCGGGAAATATCAACACGGATCCGGCGTTAACCCGTCGGGCGCGGAGGATATCGGCCACATCCGCCAATCCGCCCGGCCGGTTGGGCAACTCGACTTCGATTCGGCTGGAAGGTTCCAGTACGCCCATCATGTTCAGCAGGGTGTGCAAAATGTCCCGTTCGGTGAGGATGCCGACCAACCGTCCATTGTCGATGACGGGCAGACAGCCGACCTGCCCGCGATACATGTCCGCGGCGGCGTCTTCGATAAAATCCCACGGCTGTGCGGTGAGGACCTCATGTTTCATGCAGTCTTCGATTCGAATGCGGCGTGCCTTCGGTTCCCAAATCGGGTCCAGGATGGACGGACAGACGTCCCGCATATCCCGGTCGGAAACGATGCCGACCAAGCGATCGCCCTCCATGACCGGCAGGTGGCGAATGCGCCGGACGCGGGTGAGCTGCAAAGCATCGGTCAAAGGAGTGTCCGGAGTGACGGTCACCACGTCGCGGATCATAATGTGCTCGACGAGCATCGGAAGCCCTCCTCAAAATGCGGGGCGATTGATAAACCGCAGATGATGAAATCTCTCGACCGACGCGGCAGGTACGTGTCGCCCGATTCTGGCCATGAGCATGTTCGCCGGATGGCTGGCGATTTCGGGATCATCGGTCGCGTAGACATCCATGCCGGCACTGCCCATCACTTTTTTCATGATTTCTTTATATTTCCATACATTCAGGCCCGTGCCCTCCAGATCCCAATGCCAGTAATACTCGGTGGAAATGACGATGTACTCTTCCATGGCGGGGTCCATGTACGCGACCTCGAGAAGAGCCTTGGAAACTCCGCTTTGCCGATATGGCGCGGCGACTTCGATGGCTCCCAGTTCCAGGAGGTCGGTCATGCTCCCTTCGGCCCATCGCTCCAAGGGGTCCGGATAGAGGAAGGTCACATACCCCACCACCAATTGGCGGCGTCGCGCGATGATAATCCGTCCTTCGGGAAGTTCGGCGATCTGGATCAGGGCCTTTTGCTGGCGATCGGCCGGGCGAAAGGCTTTCAACCCTTGGTGAAAGACGAGGGACCGCAGCGTCGGTGCCGTTACTGGGCCCTCGATGAGCAGATCGCCGTCGGCTCTGGGGATCACTTTGGCGTTGTACTGTTTCGTGGGCACCGGTACGGCGGGACCGGTGGGACGTTCTCCGGATTGGACCATCGGGTTGACCTCCATCGCGGTCGAGACTTTGTCCCCATTATACTGGAATGGTCGGCCGGTCTGCAGGGGAAAAGGGCGGCATCGTCAAACATTTCCTCAAAAGGCCTGACAACCCCTCGACTTGCGAATGAGGCGGATGCCGTGCTAAAATTGTTACTGTGTGGATTAGTCTTCGATTTTTGCTGAATTGGGGGGACTCGGTTATGGAACAGGCACTGGATCACAACGAGCGAATCCCGGTCATGTCTAAGCGTTTTAATCTTAAAGATTATGAAGAGGCCCGCCGTACTTTTAAGTGGGAAGATATAGAGCCCCGGTTCACCTGGCACCGGACAGGGAAAGTGAACGCGGCGTATGAGTGCATCGATCGGCATGTGGAGGAGGGCCGGGGTGATCAGGTGGCCCTGTTGTACAGCGACCCCAATCGGAACGAGTCGTACACATTTCGCGATCTGCAGAGTCTCTCGAATCGGTTCGGAAACGCCCTCCGGCAACTCGGCGTGAAAAAAGGGGACCGGGTCTTTATTTTTATGCCGCGCAGTCCTGAACTTTACGCGGCCTTTCTCGGCGCTTTGAAAGTCGGCGCCATTGTCGGCCCGCTGTTCGAGGCATTCATGGAGGCCGCGGTCCGGGATCGGCTCGAGGACAGCCAGGCCAAAGTGGTGGTCACCACCGCCAGTCTGAAGGGGCGCATTCCTGTCGGGGAGCTCCCGCATCTTGAACACGTGGTGGTGCACGGCCTTCAGGGAACGCCGGGCCCCAAGGAGGAATCATACGAATCGTTGATGGATAAGGCTTCCGAGAATCTGGACATCGAGTGGGTGGGTCGGGAAGACGGGATGATGCTTCATTACACATCCGGATCCACCGGAAAGCCCAAGGGTGTCCTCCACGTTCACAACGCCATGATTCAGCATTACATCACCGGTCTGTGGGTCTTGGACCTTCAGCCCGGGGACATCTACTGGTGCACGGCCGACCCGGGATGGGTCACCGGGACCTCTTACGGGATATTTGCCCCGTGGCTCAACGGCGTGACCAACGTGGTCCGCGGCGGCCGGTTCAGTCAAGGGGACTGGTACAAGACGATTCAGGACAACCGGGTGACGGTCTGGTACACGGCGCCGACGGCTCTTCGCATGCTGATGGGGGCCGGCGACGAGCTGGTCAAGCAGTATGATCTGTCGTCCCTCCGCCACGTTCTCTCGGTGGGCGAACCGTTGAACCCGGAAGTGGTGAGATGGGGCCTCAAGGTGTACGGTCAGCGCATCCACGACACCTGGTGGATGACCGAAACCGGCGCACAACTGATCTGCAATTACCCGTGCATGGAGATGAAGCCGGGCTCCATGGGCAAACCGTTCCCGGGTATTGAAGCCGCCATCCTGGATGATCAAGGGAACGAGCTCCCCCCGTATCAAATGGGGAACTTGGCGATTCGCCGCGGCTGGCCGTCCATGATGCGGGCGATCTGGAACAACCCGGCCAAGTACCAAGAGTATTTTCGCTTGGAAGGCTGGTACATCTCCGGGGATTCGGCCTACAAGGACGAAGACGGGTACTTTTGGTTCCAGGGCAGGGTCGATGACGTGATCAACACCTCCGGAGAACGGGTGGGTCCTTTTGAAGTGGAGAGCAAGTTGGTGGAACATCCCGCCGTGGCCGAGGCCGGGGTGATCGGAAAGCCGGATCCGGTTCGGGGGGAGATCATCAAGGCGTTCATTTCTCTTCGCCAAGGCTACGTGCCCTCCGAGGAACTGAAAGAAGAGATTCGCGAGTTCGTGAAAAACGGGCTGGCCGCTCACGCCGCGCCCCGGGAGATCGAGTTTCGCGATAAACTGCCGAAGACGCGCAGCGGCAAGATTATGCGGCGGGTTCTCAAAGCCTGGGAACTCGGGTTGCCCACAGGGGATTTGTCCACGATGGAAGACTGAATCTCCGGCTGCCCCGGCCGAGAACGGCCGGGGTGCCGTGCCTGAAGGCGGCGAGGTGCCGCCTCCGTCGCAAGGTGCCGCCTTCGTCGCATCTGGCGCGGGGTGGAAGCGCCGCCCCTTGTCACGTCAGATCGGGCATCTCGTTGTCGCCCGGATTTTTGCGGTCGGAAAAAGCCGGGTTTTCATCCCGAAACCGGGACACCACCCGTTGCCCCTCCTCCCAAGATGTTGATTTTCCCAAGGTCACCTCTTCGTTGTCCGCCATCCCGTACGGGCCTTCCGGGAACTCCTCCGGCATGACGTCCCGCCTCCAACCCGTGGCGGACGGGAACCGGCGTTTTTTTCCACCCGGCCAAAACCTCACCTACAACCCCCCTTTCCGGATCTGTGCTTCGATCGGTTTCACCTTTCCCCTTGACAGGACGATTCATTCCTTGAGCGGGAACCGCGCGCGGGTCTTCCACACCATTTTCCGCGGTTCCGTGTCCGGATCTGAGGTCCAGGCACATGAAGAATCTGGAACCCGGGCATGCTAAGGCCGTGGGAGGTGGCCGAGATGTCCCGAGCCGAGAGGTCGCTGAAAGAACTGTATGAATCCTACATCAACCCGGGGGTTGCAAAATTGTACCACCTCATGGGCCTCGGAGCCGGGGAGGTACGGGGCGAGGGGTGCATGATCTACGACGAGGACGGCCGGGCGTACATCGACTGTGTGTCCGGGTACGGATCCCTTCCGTTCGGGCACCGGCCCCGGCCGGTTCTGAACGCCGTGCGGGAGCAGTTGGAGCGGATGGCCCTCTCGTCGAAGGTGATGCCCGGACGACCCGCGGCGGAGCTGGCGGAGGTTCTCGCTCGCGTGACACCCGGCGACTTGCAGTACAGTTTTTTTTGCAATAGCGGGACGGAAGCGGTGGAAGGCGCTCTCAAACTGGCCCGGGCGGCCACCGGGCGGACTGGTTTCGTCGCGGCGGAAGGAGGGTTTCACGGCAAGACCTTCGGGGCACTCTCCGTATCCGGGCGAGAGCGGTACCGGGCTCCGTTTTATCCCCTTCTGCCGGGGGTGACCCACGTGCCTTACGGAGACGCCGGCGCGCTCCGTGCCGCGGTGTCCGACCAAACGGCGGGGGTGATCCTCGAGCCGATTCAGGGGGAGGGCGGAGTGCATCCGGCGCCCCCGGGATATCTGGCCGCGGCCAGAGAAATCTGCGACCGAACCGGCGCGCTGTTGATCCTCGATGAGGTTCAAACCGGTCTCGGGCGCACCGGCGTATGGTTTGCCGCCGAGCGGGAGGGGGTGGTTCCGGACATCTTGTGTTTGGCCAAGGCCCTGGGGGGCGGCGTGATGCCCATCGGGTGTTTTATTGCGCGTCCCGGGGCGGCGAGGGCCTTTTGGGAGGATCCCTTGCTCCACACGTCGACTTTCGGCGGCAATCCTCTTGCCGCGGCGGCGGGCTTGGCTGCCTTGCGTCTTCTCGAAGAGGAAGGGATGGTGTGCCGGGCGGCCGAGACCGGAACGTGGTTGAAACAGGAACTTGTGCAATTGGCCCTGCGGTACCCGGCGTGGATCCGGGAGGTCCGGGGCGAGGGAATGTTGCTCGGGATCGAGTTCGTCGACGAGGCCAGGGGCGGACTGGTCATGAGCGGTCTGGTGGAAAAAGGGGTGCTCACCGCCTTTACGCTGAATGCATACCGGGTGGTCCGGGTCGAGCCGCCGCTGACAGCCGACCGAGAGGTGCTGGGACGGGTCCTGGACGCTTGGGCGGAAGTGCTGGAACACTGGAACAACGTGTTAGGGGAGGACGATGTCGAAGAAGAAAGAGAGCCAAGGGGGCCGCATGTCGAGAACACCGGGTCCGGGACAGGAACGGTCGGGCGACCTTTGACGGGAGGAGGGAAAGCAGATGCCGATAGTCCGGGTGAGGGAAGCGTTCGCCGGGTCTTGGCGTGACGTGTTCGAACAGGTGGGGGATTTTGAGAACTATCCGGGGTTGGTGCCGGATTTGACGTCGGTGAAAGTGGTGGATCGCGGCCCGGACTGGACGGTGAGCCGATGGGAGGCCCGGGTGGGCGGAACGAGGATGGCGTGGACGGAGCGGGATCGATGGCTGACGTCGGATGGTTCCGGCCAAATTCTCTTTGAACAGGTGGAGGGCGACCTGAAGCGATTTTCCGGATATTGGCAGGTTTCCGCCCAAGGGGAAGGGGCAGTTGCGGAATTTCTTTGTGAATTTGAGATCGGGCCTTCGGGTTTGGCTGTGATGTTGCATCCCGTGGCTCAGGTGAAACTTCGGCAGAGCATGGCGGGATTGTTGCGCAATCTGAAGGACCGCATGGAGGTGGCCGCGGATGGAGCGCCGATTCGCTTTCTTGATTCATCCTTTTGAGCGGAGAGACATTGCGCGAAAGTTGCCCGGAGTGGCCGCTCTGCCCGATCCAACTTTGGACCGATTGTTGCGCCATCTTCCACCGTTCGTGGCGGATCGAATCGAACGGGTGGAGAGCGACCTTGGAGCCGGGGCCTCGGGATGGTTGGTGGCGACTCCGCTGACTTCCCGTCAGTTGCTGGAACTTCCGTGGCCATGGGTGTACCGGAAACTGCTCGCCGCCGGACGGAAGGCGGTCCGACTGGGAGCCCACATTCTTGGACTGGGTGCTTTTACGGCGGTGGCCGGGGATGCCGGGGTCAGTTTGGCCAAGCGGCTGCCGATCGCCGTCACGACGGGGAACTCCTATACCGTCGCCACGGCCGTGGAAGCGGCGGAACGGGGAGCCGGGTGGATGGGGTGGGATCCGGATACGACCCCCTGGGCGGTGCTGGGGGCGACCGGGGCCGTGGGGAGAGTGTGCGTGGAAATGCTCGCGGCCGGCGGACGAAAGGTGTACGCCCATATGCGAGACGGGCAAAAGAGGGAAGTGTTTCAGGAGTATTTTCGCCAGCGGGGTCTGGACGGCCGGCTCTCTTTGGACGAGGATCTCCGCCGTGTCCTGTCCCGGGCCCCCTTGGTGATCGCCTGTTCCAGTGCATTGGAGGCTGTGATTCAACCGGACGACCTGTTGCCGGGAGCGGTGGTCTGCGATGTGGCCCGTCCCCGGGACGTATCCCGCCAAGTGTCCGATCTGCGTCCGGATGTTCTTGTGATCGACGGGGGACTGGTGAAGGTACCCGGTGGATACCCCGGCACTCTGGACCTGGGCTTGCCCCCGGATACGGTGTATGCCTGCATGGCGGAGACGATGGTTCTCGCGATGGAGGGCCGGCTGGAACATTTTTCTTTGGGGCGGAGCCTCACGGCGGAACGCGTTCGGGAAATCCACGAGTTGGCCCGAAAACACGGGTTTCAACTCGCGGCGTTTCGGAGTTTTGACCGTGCGCTCACCCGGGAGGCGATGGAGCGGACCCGACGACAGGCGGAGATTCGACGCAGCGACCGGCGCAAGGTTCTTACGGGCGACCGGCCCGATCCGGTCGGCGTCTAGGCCGGCGACGATCCCGGCCCAGGGGCGCCCCGTGCCCCGGGGTGTCCGGCGCATGGGCCGGGTGTGTCCAACCGTATTATCCAACAATTGTACGGTTGGTCAAGAGTTCCCGCCGATTGCACGGTTTGTCCGGCAGATGCGGCAGGCGTTGTGTCTCCGCCGGTTTTTGGGTTTCTCGGGCAGAGGCTCGCATGCCGGCGAAACCGGACGGTGAGCCGCCGGGAACCGGGCACCGGGTTCGGGGCGGCTTGGGGATTGGGGTTGGGCTTCCGGGGCGTCTCTCCGGGCCCGACCGGGACTATCCACGGGTTTTGTGGAGAATGATGTGGAGCGTCCGGCCGGTGCGCTTGCGTTCGGTGAGATGCGGGAGCACCGGAGAGGGAAGGGTGACCCGGTGACTCCAGCTCTGACTCTGCCGGTGGAACAAGGGCGGCCGGTCCCTTTCCACCTGCTTGAACGTTCGCGCCTGAAGATGGACAGCGAGAGGTTCCACGCGGATCTCGATGGAGTCGGGATCGCACCAGGCCGGAGCCTGTACGGTCAATTCCACAGTATCTCCCCGGTCCGACATGGCGCACCTGGGCATATCCGGCGGGGGCGGAGGGGTCAGGGCGGGCCACGGGAACCATGAGCCCATCCACCGCGTGGGCCACCACATGGTGTCGACCTCCTCTCAAATGACTCTCTCTCAAGATACGGTGGCCGAGAACAATTGGTGAGGGCGCGGGTACGGTGTATACCGTGCCGAAACGCAGGGGCGGTGGCCCGCTGGGAATACCACGATTCAGAAATCCGTTGCAATGCTGTTCCGCCGGAGCATCAATATGGCGTTTCACGTTGTAAAAAGGGGGTCGGAAGTCGCTCGACGAACAGCGAAACGGATGGAGGACGACATCGATTTGAGTGACGCGCCATGTGAATCTTTCGAGAGGGGCGGATAATCATTGCAGCCGTCTCTCGGTCGGTTCCAGGTGAACAGGAGGGCCGTTTGTTTTGATCGGGAGCGGCGCTGAGTCCTCCCGGGCGTATGGCCCGGGGAGACATGAATCGCCGTTTTACTTGGCTCGGCCGGTATTTGGACCTGACCATCGCCGGCGTCCGGATGCGCTCAGTTGCCTCTTGACGAGAGAGGATTGTCATTCCGACGTCTCCCGGTGGCCGCGAAACCGGGCTCTGATCCAACCTTCCCGCGAATCTTGCGCATCTCCGCCGTGGTCACTGCCGCCAATACCACCGCGCACCCCGCCCATTGAACCGGTTCCAGCCGTTCGCCCAACAGCCCTGTTCCCAACACGATCGTCAGCACAGGCCCTAGCATGGACAAGATGGCCGCCCGCACGGCGCCGATCCGTTTCATCCCTTCGAGCATCATCACGAAGCACAGAAAGGTCGAGA
>JASBVV010000099.1 GCA_029960885.1 Kyrpidia sp.
GAAGCGCTGTACCAGCGGGCGGCGAAGCTGCCGAGGATCGAATTGGTGAAACCTCAGCACGTTTTGGGACGCAACACCGTCGATATGATGCAGTCCGGGGTGATTTACGGTTTTGTCGGCCAGGTGGACGGACTGGTCAATCGCATTCGACAGGAGTTGGGGCTGCCGTTCCGCGTGATTGCCACCGGGGGATTGGCGGAGTTGATCAGTTCGGAATCCAGCACCATCGAAGAGGTGAATCCCTACCTGACGTTGCACGGGCTGCGGATCATTTGGGAACGCAATCGCTGAGCGGCCCTCGGTCGGCGCGGCCGGAGGGCGATCAGGGCTGCGGCGAGGGGGTGAGAGGTTGAGGGATTACGTGGTGCGGGCGACGGCTTACTCGGGAAGTGTGCGGGCGTACGCGGCCAGGACCACGGCACTGGCGGAGGAATTGAGGCGACGGCACGGAACGTGGCCCGTGGCCACCGCCGCCCTGGGCCGTGCCGCCACGGCCGGTGCGATGATGGGAGCCATGTTAAAAGGGGATGAACGCCTGACCATCCAGGTCAAGGGAGACGGCCCTTTGGGAGGCATTGTGATCGATGCCGATGCCTCCGGGAGGGTTCGCGGCTATGTGGATCGTCCCGACGTCGACCTCCCGCTCAATGCCCTGGGTAAACTGGACGTTGCGGCGGCAGTGGGAAAGGGATCCCTTTATGTCGTCAAAGATCTGGGTCTTCGGGATCCGTATCGGGGAAGCGTTCCCTTGGTGTCCGGGGAACTCGGCGAAGACATCGCGTATTACTTTGCCGTCTCCGAACAGGTGCCGTCCAGTGTGGGAGTGGGGGTCTTGGTGGAGCCGTCCGGCCGGGTAAAGCAGGCGGGCGGTTTTATTATCCAGTTGTTTCCTGGCCTGTCCGAAGAGGAGACCGCCCGATTGGAACAGGCGGTGGCCGGGATCCCTTCGGTCACTTCCTTGTTGAATCGGGGGTTGTCCCCTGAGGAGTTGTTGTTCGGTATGGCGCCGGATGTGCGGGTTTTGGACAAGATCCCCGTGGAGTTTCGGTGCCGGTGTTCAAGAAGGCGGATCGAGGCGATTCTTCTGGCCCTGAGCAGGGAGGAGCGCGACACGTTGTGCCTGGAACAAGGTGGGGCCGAGGTCCGGTGTCATTTTTGCAGCCAGGTGTACAGATTCAGTTGTGAAGATCTGGAATCGCTGAACAGGGAAGGCGAACGATGAGGGGGCGGGAACGTGGCGGTTCAAGGGATGTGGGCGGTCTATCTCGACACTCCGGCGCTGTGGACGGAAGAATGGGAGGAGTTGGGTGAGAAACCGATCGATGTGCCGCCATCCACGGTGACGGCGGGCTGCCCTTTTTCCCTGCAGGTCCGGATGGATTGGGACGAGCCGGATCCCGTGCGGGAACGGGCGGGAACGGTGCTGGCGGCCGCCGGCTGTCGATTGAGCACAGGCGAACGGCACTGGGTGGTCACCGCTCCGGTGAACGCGCTTCTGAAGGCGGCGGAACGCCTGGACGAGGCGGCCAAGACGTTGGGGCGGGAACCCGGACGCGCGGGAGATGTCCTCCGCGACGTTGTCCATCGGGCGACGCGCAGGCTGCCGCCGATGCGGGCGGGAAACCGGACATGGACGTGGGATCGCACATTGGTCATGGGAATTTTAAACGTGACCCCGGATTCTTTTTCGGATGGCGGGCGATTCGATGATCCTGAGCGTGCCCTCGCCCATGCGAGAGAAATGGTTGCCGAAGGGGCGGACATCCTTGATATCGGCGCGGAATCCACCCGTCCGGGCCACACGCCTGTTTCTGCCGAGGAGGAACTTCGGAGGCTGCTGCCGGTGGTCCGGGCGGTGGCGTCCGATTTGGACGTGCCGATTTCGGTGGACACGTATAAAGCCCGGGTCGCCGAGGCGGCGGTGCGGGAAGGTGCTGACATGATCAACGATATTTGGGGGCTGAAACGCGATCCCGAAATGGCGCCGTGCGCGGCTCGGTTGGGCGTTCCGGTCATTCTCATGCATAACCGCGAGTCGCCGCCGGAGAGGGATGTGATGGGGATTATGCTGCGGGAATTGCAGGAGTCGATCCGTTTGGCGCGGCGCGCCGGAATCCGGGATGAGCAAATCATTCTCGACCCGGGGATCGGCTTTGGGAAAACGTATGAGCAGAACCTGAGGGTGATGCGGAGACTGCGGGATGTGCGGGCGCTCGGTTACCCGGTGCTCCTGGGCACTTCGCGCAAATCGATGATCGGCCGAACGCTGAACCTGCCGGTGGACCGGCGGGTGGAAGGCACGGCGGCCACCGTGGCGCTGGGAGTATCTCTGGGGGTGGACATCGTCCGCGTTCACGATGTGCCCCAGATGGTTCGAACGGTGCGGATGATGGACGCGATGATCGGGAGGGGCGCCTGAGGTGGACGAGATCTCACTTCTGGGAATGGAGTTTTACGCCTATCACGGGGTCTACCCTGAAGAGCAAAGACTGGGCCAGCGGTTCATTGTCGACGTGACCCTGCGACTGCCCCTCCGGGCGGCGGGACAATCCGATGATCTCCGTGATACACTGGACTATGGTGAGGTGTACCGGTTCATTCGGGATACGGTGCAAGGGGAGAGGCGCCGGTTGGTGGAATCCGTGGCCGAAGGGATCGCCCATGCGTTATTGGACCATTATCCCGTGCAAGCGGTGCGGGTGCGGGTGACCAAGCCGTCCCCCCCCTTTCCCGGCACTTTGCAAGGGGTGGCGGTGGAGATTGAGCGCTCACGATCCGACTCATGAGGTGTACCTCGGACTCGGCGGGAATCTCGGCGATCGGGAAAGGAACCTGCGCCGGGCGGTTCGACAATTGTGCGACAGGCTCCATCCGGTTCACTGGCGTCTTTCCTCCCTGTACGAAACCGATCCGGTGGGGGTCGAGGATCAGCCTCTGTATCTCAACGCGTGCCTGTTTCTGCGAACGGCGTGTTCGCTGCAGGCGATTTATCGCGTGGCCCGGGAGACCGAGCATCGCCTTGGGCGGGTGCGGACGGTTCGCTGGGGGCCGAGGACAGTGGACGTGGATATCTTGTTGTTCGACGATGAAGTGGTGCATACCGCCGATCTGGACATTCCGCACCCCAGGATGCACGAACGGGCCTTTGTGATGGTTCCCATGGCCGAACTGGCTCCCGGGCTCAAGCATCCGGTACTCGGTGTATCCATGGAAAAACTTGCCGAACAGACCCGGAAGAAGGGTGGGATTCGTCGTTGGAAAGCCGGGTGGGAAGGAGAATTCGCGCCTTTCGTAAATTAAAAAATCTCACCCAGCGGGAGTTGGCGGATCGAGCTCATCTCTCGGTGGCGGTGGTTGGAGCCATCGAGCGAGGGGCCAAACTTCCTTCCCCCCAGATTCTGCGAGCCATCGGCCAAGCCCTGGGCGTCCATGAAGAGGAACTCATAGGAGACTTTTCGAACGGGGGTGATGCCGGATGATCCAAACCGATCTCCAGATCGGGGATGTGCATTTGGAGAACAATGTGATTCTTGCTCCCATGGCCGGGGTCTGCAATCCGGCGTTCCGCATTCTGGCCAAGGAAATGGGAGCGGGCATGGTCTGTGCGGAGATGGTGGCGACAAAGGGGATTGTGAACGACAATGCGAAAAGTCTTCGCATGTTGCATATTCTCCCGGATGAACATCCCGTGAGCCTGCAACTGGTGGGCAGCGACCTGGATTCGATGGTTCGGGCCGCTGAAACGGTGGGCAGGGCCACCAATGCCGATATCATCGACATCAACATGGGCTGCCCGGTGCTGAAGATTTATAAGAACGGATCCGGGGCTGCCCTGGCCAGGGATCCGGAATATGCGGCCAGAATCGTCCGGGCAGTGGTGAACACGGTGGACCGACCGGTCACGGTAAAGTTCCGCAAGGGCTGGGACGATGATCACGTCAACGCCGTGGAAGTGGCCCTGGCCGTCCAGGAGGCCGGAGCCAAGGCCGTGGCCGTGCATGGGCGTACGGCCAAACAACGGTATTCCGGCAGGGCCGACTGGTCCATTATTCGCCGGGTCAAGGAGGCGGTGCGAATCCCGGTCATCGGCAACGGGGACGTGACGGGCCCTGACGAAGCCCTGGCTTTACTTGAACAAACCGGGTGCGACGGGGTGATGATCGGTCGGGCCGCACTGGGGAACCCGTGGATCTTTCGGGAAGTGAGCCACTATTTGAAAACGGGCCGCCGGCTGCCGGGGCCGGACGCGGAGGAACGAATTCGCGTCTGCCTTCGGCACATGGAACTGCTGATTGAGGAAAAAGGGGAATGGATCGGCGTTCGGGAAATGCGGAAACACGCCGGATGGTATGTCAAAGGCTTGCCCGGCGCCGCCGTGATGAGGGAGCGGTTGAACGCCGCGGAGACGAAGGATGAGGTGAGAGGCCTTTTGGAGGGCTACCTCGAGCAATGGTTTCGACGGGCCGGTTGAGGCGTATGCCGCCGACCGGCGCGGTACATACTAGGGCGGTCGGATTCAACAACACCTTCCTGAGATGGCAAGGGGTGGCCGCTCTGAAGCACGTGGTCAGTGTCAGTCTGGGCTCGTCCAGGCGCAACCATCGCGTGGTGATCCATTGGGGGGGCCAGACGCTGCTCGTTGAACGGATCGGTACGGACGGAGACATGCGGCGGGCGCTGGATCTCATCCGTGAGTTGGACGGTCGGGCCGCCGCCATCGGACTCGGGGGCATCGATCGGTACATGTATGTCGGTGGCCGACGATATGTTTTTCGCCAGGCCGATCGGCTGGCCAAGGCCGCGCGAAAAACTCCGGTGGTCGACGGGAGCGGCTTGAAGCATACTTTGGAACGGCGCATCATTCGGCAGTTGGCCTCGGATCCACAGATCCAACTTCGTCGTAAACGGGTCCTGTTGGTGAGCGCCGTGGACCGCTTCGGCATGGCTGAATCGCTGGTGGCCGAAGGCTGCAGGGTCATCTTCGGCGATTTGATGTTCGGCATGGGACTGCCGATTCCTTTGCATTCTCTGAAGACCTTGGATCGACTGGGCCGGGTCCTGGGGCCCGTGGTGACCCGATTGCCGATTTCGTGGCTGTATCCCACCGGCTCCCGGCAGGAACAGATTCGCCCCCGCTATGAATGGGCTTACCGGGCGGCGGACGTGATCGCCGGCGACTTTCACTTTATTCGGCAACATCTCCCCGATGCGCTGAACAGGGCATGGGTGCTTACGAATACGGTCACCCGGGACGATGAGGAACTGTTGCTGCAGCGGGGGGCCGGCGGCTTGATCACCACGACGCCGGAATGGGCCGGGCGTTCTTTCGGCACCAATGTCCTTGAGGCGGTGTTTCTCGCATTGGCCGGCTCTCCTCCGGCGGTCCGGGGTCGGGGACGCCGATTGTATCCGGATGAGTCGTTTTATGGCCATTGGTTGGACCGCATGGGTATCCGTCCGCGGATTGTCCGCTTTGAGGGCGGAGTTGATTGACGTTCTTTACATTCCGTTCGTATAATAGGGGCACGGTCGACACAGCGCTCCGGCAAGCACTGTCAACAAAGAGGATTTGTTGGCGGTGCTTTCTAGCTCATTGAGACCCAGATGCGGTATAATGGCACAACAACACCCGCAGGAAGCCTTCGAATAAAGGACTTGTTTTCATACGATGCTATACACGGTGCCGGCCGAGTAATGGGAGGATTCCATTTCGCGCGGAGAAGGAGCGACCTGTATGTCGGAAAAAGAAGTCCTGCTGACCCCGGGTGGGTTGCAGAAACTTGAAGAAGAACTAGAATACCTCAAATCGGTAAAGCGAAGAGAGGTGGCCGAACGGATAAAAACGGCCATCAGCTATGGAGATATCAGTGAAAACTCCGAATACGAAGACGCGAAGAACGAGCAGGCGTTTGTGGAGGGGCGAATTATCACCCTGGAAAAAATGTTGCGAAACGCCAGGATCATCAAGGACGCGGATGTGGACACCGACGCGGTGAGCATCGGTTCCACCGTGAGACTCAAGGATCTGGAGTTTGGTGATGTGGTGGAGTATACCATCGTCGGTTCAGCCGAATCCGATCCCGTCGAAAACCGCATATCGAACGAATCCCCGGTCGGGAGGGCTTTGCTCGGCCGAAGGGTGGGTGAAATCGTGGACGTCGAAGTTCCGGACGGCGTGTTGCAATACGAAATTCTCGAGATTACAAAGCGAACCGATAACGGGAGTTGAACGAGATCATGGCGGATCAGGACCGGCGGTCGGGGGCCGGGTCGACCCAAGAGCAGTCCGAGGAATTGTCGTCCCAGGAAATGAACCGTTTGATGCAAGTTCGGCTCGAAAAACTTCAGGCGCTGCGGGAGATGGGAGTGGATCCGTTCGGCCATCGATGGCTGCCGAGCCATCTGGCCGTCGAGGTGTTGCGATTCGCCGGCCATCGATCCAAAGAAGAGCTGGAACGGGACGGCCTGCGGGTGAGGGTCGCCGGACGGATCATGACCAAGCGAGGTCACGGGAAGGCCAGTTTCGCCCACATCTTGGATCGCAGCGGTCAGATCCAGATTTATGTTCGTCTGGACCGCGTGGGAGAGCACAATTATCAGCTCTTCGATCTGCTCGACCTGGGAGACATTGTCGGGGTCGAGGGGGAGGTTTTGCGAACCAATCGGGGCGAGGTGACCGTGTTCGCCGACCGGGTGGAATTGCTGACCAAGTCCTTGAGGCCGCTTCCGGCGAAGTGGCATGGGCTCAGGGACGTGGAGCATCGCTACCGGCGGCGGTATGTGGATTTGATCGTCAACCCGGATGTGCGACACACCTTCCTTTTGCGGAGTCGAATCATTCAGGCCATGCGCCGGTTCCTCGACGAACGGGGTTTTCTGGAAGTGGAGACGCCGACGATGCACGCGGTGGCGGGAGGGGCGGCCGCCCGCCCCTTTGTCACGCATCACAATGCGCTGGACATGCGGTTGTTTATGCGCATTGCCCTGGAGCTTCATTTGAAACGGCTGATTGTCGGAGGCCTGGAACGGGTATATGAAATCGGGCGTATTTTTCGGAACGAAGGGATTTCCACCAAGCACAACCCTGAGTTCACCATGATGGAATTGTACCAGGCGTATAGTGATTTTCGCGACATGATGAATTTGACCGAGACGATGATCGCTTCGATCGCCCAGGAGGTTCTTGGGACGACCCGCATTACTTATCAAGGGCGGGAGATTGATCTCACCCCGCCCTGGAGGCGGGAGTCCATGGTGGATTTGATCCGGCGCCATGTGGGGATCGATTTCCGTCACGTGTCGGGGGCGGACGAGGCCAGGGCCTTGGCGGAAAAACGGGGGGTGGAGTTGAAGCCGGGAATGGGGTTCGGGCACATCGTTAACGAATGTTTTGAGCAGAAAGTGGAACACCTGTTGGTGCAGCCCACTTTTGTCTATGGCCATCCGGTGGAAATCTCGCCGCTGGCCAAGCGCAATGAGGAGGATCCCAGATTTACCGAGCGGTTTGAGTTGTTCATTGTGGGGCGGGAACATGCCAATGCCTTTTCGGAGTTAAACGACCCTATCGATCAACGCCGGCGATTTCTGGACCAGTTGGAAGATCGGATCCAGGGACAGGAGGAAGTCCACGAGATGGATGAAGATTTCCTCATGGCGCTGGAGTACGGGATGCCTCCGACAGGTGGATTGGGGGTTGGGGTGGACAGGCTGGTCATGCTGTTGACCGATCAACCGTCGATTCGCGATGTGCTATTGTTCCCGTTGTTGCGGGATCGGTGAATCGAAAGTTCATCATTTGAGCCAAGGGGGAGCGAGTGGGACGTGGAAGAAGAACGGTTGCTGGAGGAGGCACGCAGGAACCCTTGGTTTGGAGAGTTACTTGTGGCTGCGGCACGGAGGCGGTCGACTTTCCTGGCGAGCTTGTTTGATCCCCAAGTAGAGTATTCGGAGGATCAGACGGTCGCGGTGCGGATGAAGATCACCGAACTTCTGTACAACAATCTGCAAATTGTTCACGGAGGTGTGACGGCGACACTGGCGGACACGGCCATGGGGTTGGCGGCTTATCACGCCAGCGGACGGCCTTCGGTGACGCTGTCGCTGACGGTGAACTACCTGCAGCCCGGCTTGGGCAAGGAGCTGATCGCCAAGGCTTCGGTGGTGCACCGCGGCGGGCGAGTGATTACCGCCCGGTGCGATGTGTTCAACGATGAAGGACAGATCATCATCCAAGCCACAGGAACGTTTTACGCCCTGAAAGAAGGGCAAATGATGCAAGGGGCGCCATCCACGTCCGGGGACGCCACGTTAT
>JASBVV010000100.1 GCA_029960885.1 Kyrpidia sp.
TGTCCTGCCGGCGGCCAGCAGCAAAGGGTGGCCATCGCCCGGGCACTGGCGATGAAGCCGAAAGTCATGTTGTTTGACGAGCCTACGTCGGCACTGGATCCCGAGATGGTGGGAGAGGTTCTGGGAGTCATGAAAACGTTGGCCAAAGAGGGGATGACCATGGTCGTGGTCACCCACGAAATGGGTTTTGCCAGGGAAGTCGGAGACCGGGTGCTCTTTATGGACGGGGGATACATTGTCGAGGAGGGTACTCCGAGCGAGGTGTTCGACCAACCGAAACAGGAACGGACCCGGGCGTTCTTATCGAAAGTATTGTGACGGGCACGGAGGGTGATGTGGGAACAGGGCCGGGAGGCGGTTCTCTTCAGCCCTTGTGTCGGAACTCTTTCACAGAGCGTGTTTCTTCAGTCCGTCGAGGAAGAGATCGGCCATCTGGTCGGCGATCTGTTCAGCGGTGAATTTCCCTTCCTCTTTGAACCACCGGTACACCCAGTTGCACGACCCCAGGATCGCGAGGGCCGCGATACGGCTGTCTTTGACATGAAAGATCCCCGCCGCCGTGCCTTCGTCGATGATTTGCGTCCACAGGTTCAGATATCGATCGGTGAGGTCGCGGATAACCTCATTGTGGGGCGCTCCTAGGGAAAACGCCTCTCGCAGCAACACGGTCGACATGGAAAGATATTGGGTGATATACTGCATATGGGTGCGGATTCCTTGGCGAAAGCGCTCCTCGACACTGAGGTCCGTATCGATGATTTCCTCCAGGCGGCGAACGAATCCGCTGATGGCCTGGTGGGTGATTTTCAGCAGGAGCTCCTCTTTGCTGGAAATATAATGGTAAAGGCTGCCTTTCTGCAATCCCACGGCATCTGCGATGTCCTGCACCGAGGTTGCGTGATATCCTTTCTGTTCAAAAAGCTGGATGGCTGCCGCAGCGATCTCATCGTACTTGTTCCCGGCCATGGCGTTGGATCTCTCCTACCAATCGTTCGTTTTTCTCCAGTGTACTAAAAAATCCCACTTCTTGCAAGAGGCTTGAACGTTGCTCTTTCACCGGGTTCACCGGGGATATCTTGAAGTATACAACCCATACTAAAAAAGGAACAGCCGGACCGAAAAAATCCTTTTTCCCCTTGCCAAGTTTGCCCGGCGAGGCTATAATGGAATTGAAGGTCAAAGTTAGTCAAAGTCAAGACCATCCGGGGGGCGAAGGTAAAGGGGGAGGGTCGATGCGAAATATCACAGATCTCATTGAGCATCATCTCAAATCGATCCTTCAACAGAGTCGGGACGGAGTGGTGGAAATTCAGCGGAGTGAACTGGCTGAGCTGTTCAACTGCGTCCCTTCCCAGATCAATTATGTCATCAGTACCCGTTTTACCGTGGAACGCGGGTACATCGTCGAATCAAAACGGGGTGGGGGCGGTTATATTCGCATTCGCAAATTGGAACTGGGTCAGGAACGGCCGGTTCATGATGAGGTGGTGCGCCTTATCGGGAAAGAGGTGAGCCAGCGTGAGGCCACCGATATCATCGATCATTTATACGAAGACGGATTCGTGACCGAACGGGAGGTGCGCCTCCTTCAGGCGGCCGTCTGTCGGGATGTGTTGCAAGGGCCGCTGCCCTATCGCGATCAACTGCGCGCCAGATTGCTTCGGGCAATGCTGGTTGAACTTCTGAGGGGGTGAGGACCGTGATTTGTCAGCAATGCGGAAAGCGGCCTGCCACCGTGCATTTGACTAAGATCGTCAACGGGCAGAAATCGGAGCGCCACTTGTGCGAGAGTTGCGCGAATGAGTTGGGTGAGCTCCAGTTTGTTCCCGGGGCTTTCTCGTTTCCCAACATTCTCGGCAGCTTTTTCAGCGCCGATGCACCGCCCGGTTCTCCCCCGGTGCAGACGCTGCGGTGCCCGACCTGCGGATTGACATATCATCAGTTCACCCAAGTCAGCCGATTCGGGTGCCCCCAGTGTTATAAGGCGTTCGTCCCGGTCTTGGATCCGGTGTTGCGTCGGATTCACGGAAGTTCCACCCACACCGGAAAAGTGCCTCGCCGGGGCGGAGGCAGACTCCGATTGCGCCGGGAACTGGAGCATCTGAAAGAGCAGCTCCAGGAAAAGGTGCGTTTGGAGCAATTCGAGGAAGCCGCGCGGCTGCGGGATCAAATCCGGGACCTCGAGCAGCGGCTCAGCGGATGAACCGAGGGGGGAGCAGCGGTGTCGTTGGACGATTTTGTACATCGTACCGCCAGTTATTGGATGAGAGGGGACGGTCCGGAGGACGAGATCGTGATCAGCACCCGGGTCAGGTTGGCCCGCAATATGGCCGATCTCCCCTTTCCGATGCTGGCGACCGACCGGCAGATGGAGGAGTTGCTGCACCGGGTGAACGATGCGATCCAACATCCGACCATGAAGGACCTGGGCCGGTTTGAAATGGTGCCGATGAGGCAGGTTTCCGAATTGGATCGCCAGGTCCTGATGGAAAAGCACCTGATCAGCCCGGATTTGGTAGATAATCCCCGGCGGAGCGCGGTGATCCTCAGAGATGACGAGACGGTCAGCATCATGGTGGGCGAAGAGGATCACCTGCGCATCCAATGCCTCTTTCCCGGGCTTCAGCTGAAACCGGCCTGGGATTTGGCGAGCCGGGTCGATGATGCCTTGGAAGCGACCCTCGATTGGGCGTATGATGAAAAGAGAGGGTATCTGACCGCCTGTCCCACCAACGCCGGAACGGGCATGCGTTCTTCGGTGATGATGCATTTGCCGGCCTTGGTTTTGACCGATCAGATTCGGCGGGTGCTGGGAGCCATCTCCCAGGTGGGCCTGGCCGTCCGGGGGATTTACGGCGAAGGGACCGAAGCGGTAGGAAATCTCTTTCAGGTGTCGAATCAGATTACACTGGGGCAGTCTGAAGAGGAGATCATTCACAATCTGTACGGGGTCACTCGCCAACTGATCGAACACGAGCGCCGCGCCCGTCAACTGTTGATGGACCAGAATCAGGCCGAACTCGAGGACCGCATCGGCCGGTCCTACGGCGTGCTGAGGTATGCCAGGCGGCTCGATTCCAAAGAAACCATGCAGCGGCTTTCGGATGTGCGCCTCGGGATCGATCTGGGCATCATCACCGGGGTTTCCAAGGGCATCTTGAAAGAGCTGATGGTGCTGACCCGCCCCGCATTGCTCCAGATGTACGAGGGACGGGAACTGTCCCCGGAAGAGCGGGATGTGCGTCGGGCCGCCCTGGTTCGGGAGCGGCTGGCGGCATAATCGGCCCGAGGGGCGTCCCGGCCGGCGTGACGAAACGATACGCGGCCGCCGCGGCGGCTCGTGGAATAGAGATGAATGCGACACATAAAGATGACGGAGGTGTCGACGCATGATGTTCGGACGCTTTACCGAGCGAGCGCAAAAGGTGTTGGCCCTGGCTCACGAGGAGGCCGGGCGTCTCGGCCACTCGGGGATCGGAACGGAGCACATTCTTCTCGGACTGGTTCGGGAAGGAGACGGGATTGCGGCCAAAGCGCTGATGAGCCTGGGCCTGAGCAGCGAAAAGATTCAACGGGAGGTCGAGAAGATCATCGGACGCGGTCCGGGACAGGGGGCGGCGATGACGTACACTCCCCGGGCCAAAAAGGTCATCGAGCTTTCGATCGACGAAGCGCGAAAGCTCGGCCACAACTATGTGGGCACCGAGCACATCCTTCTCGGGCTGATTCGCGAGGGGGAAGGGGTTGCGGCGCGAGTGCTCAACAACTTGGGGGTCAGCCTGCCGAAAGCCCGGCAGCAGGTGATTCAACTCCTCGGCGGAGATGCGGCCGAAACGAATCAGGACAATCAGCAAGCCGCCAACACGCCGACGCTGGACAGTCTCGCCCGGGATCTCACGCAAATGGCTCGGGACGGCAAATTGGACCCCGTGATCGGTCGGAGCAAAGAGATCGAGAGGGTGATCCAGGTTCTCTCCCGGCGTACGAAGAATAATCCCGTGCTCATCGGGGAGCCGGGCGTCGGCAAGACCGCCATCGCCGAAGGCTTGGCCCAGCGGATCGTGGCCAACGAGATTCCCGAGACCCTGCGGAACAAGCGGGTGATGGTGCTCGACATGGGTACCGTGGTCGCGGGCACGAAGTACCGGGGGGAATTTGAAGACCGGCTCAAAAAGATCATGGACGAGATTCGTCAGGCGGGCAACGTGATCTTATTCATTGATGAGCTGCACACGCTGATCGGCGCAGGTGGTGCCGAGGGGGCCATCGACGCGTCCAACATTCTCAAACCGGCCCTGGCCCGGGGCGAGTTGCAGTGCATCGGCGCCACGACCCTCGATGAGTACCGGAAGCACATTGAAAAGGATGCGGCACTGGAACGGCGGTTCCAGCCCATTATGGTGGAGCAGCCGACCCCGGAGGAAGCGGTTCAGATTCTTCACGGACTGAGGGACCGGTATGAAGCCCATCACCGGGTTAAGATCAGCGATGAAGCCCTGGAGGCGGCGGTTCACCTCTCTGATCGCTACATCAGCGATCGGTATCTGCCCGATAAAGCCATCGATTTGATTGACGAAGCCGCTTCACGGGTTCGTCTGCGGACGCACACCGCGCCTCCGAACCTGAAAGAATTGGAAGAACAACTGGAAGAGGTGCGGAAAGAAAAAGAAGCCGCGGTTCAGGGTCAGGAGTTCGAGAAGGCAGCCGCTCTTCGGGACAAAGAGCAGAGGCTGCGCGAGGAGTTGGAGAACCGCAAGTTGGAATGGCAGCAGAAACAGGCCTCCAAGGATTCCGTGGTTACCGAGGAAGACATTGCGGAGATCGTCTCCAGTTGGACGGGGATCCCGGTGAAGAAACTGGCCGAGGAGGAATCCGAGCGGCTGCTGAAGATGGAAGAGATCCTGCACCAGCGGGTGATTGGTCAGGATGAGGCTGTGGAGGCGGTGGCCAGGGCCATTCGGCGGGCGCGGGCGGGGCTCAAGGATCCCAAGCGGCCCATCGGTTCCTTTATCTTCCTCGGCCCCACCGGCGTCGGGAAAACGGAATTGGCCAGGGCCCTGGCGGAGGCACTGTTTGGGGACGAGAACGCCATTGTGCGGATCGACATGTCCGAATACATGGAGCGCCACACCACTTCCAGGCTGATCGGAGCGCCGCCGGGATATGTGGGGTACGAAGAGGGCGGCCAGCTCACCGAGAAGATCCGGCGGAAACCCTACGCCGTGGTGCTCCTGGACGAGATCGAAAAAGCTCATCCCGAGGTGTTCAACATTCTGTTGCAGGTGTTGGACGACGGTCGCCTGACCGACGGCAAGGGGCGCACGGTGGATTTCCGCAATACGGTGATCATCATGACCTCGAACGTCGGAGCCCAAAGCATCCGCAGGGGAGGTCCCCTCGGGTTTGCCACCAGGGAGGACGACGGGTACAAGGACATGAAAAACAAGGTCATGGAAGAACTGAAGCGTCAATTCCGTCCCGAATTCCTCAATCGGATCGATGAAGTGATCGTTTTCCATGCCTTGACCGAGGAGGACATCATGAAAATCGTCGACCTCATGGTGGACGATTTGCGCAAGCGGCTGCGGGAGCACGATATCGACTTTGAGCTTACGGAGGAGGCCAAGGCCTTCCTCGCCAAAGAGGGATTTGACCCCACGTACGGAGCCCGTCCGCTGAAGCGGGCCATCCAACGCCATATCGAAGACCGCCTGTCCGAGGCGCTGTTGAACGGGGCCATCGTGAAGGGCGATCGCGTGCGGATTGATGTTCAAGACGGCGCCCTGACCGTGAGGAAACTGGAACCGTCCTCTTCGCCCACCGCATAATACCTCCGGTGGACCACAGGCGGAGATATTGGGCCTGCGGAGGCCGCCTCCCGGGACGAGATCGCCGGGAGACGGCCTTTTTTGTCCAATGGGCCCTGGCGACCGGTCCGAAATGGGTATATATTAGAAAATGGACCTTTGCACGTGCGGAAAGGACGGTCTCCCGTGGCCAAAATCAAAACCCGATACGTGTGTCACGGGTGCGGATACCAAACGGCAAAATCGTTCGGACGTTGCCCGGGCTGCGGACAATGGGGCACTTTGGTGGAAGAGGCGGTGCCGGCCATCGCTCCGAAAGCCGGGGGGCGCCGGGCCGAAGTGGTGCCCATTACCGAAGTGCCCGCCGGAGTGGAAGAGCGGGGACCCACGGGCTTTGCGGAATTGGATCGCGTGCTGGGCGGGGGGCTGGTGCCGGGGTCTCTGGTTCTGATCGGGGGCGATCCCGGGGTGGGAAAGTCCACGTTGTTGCTCCAGGTCTCGGCGTGCCTCGCCCGAGGCGGGCGCCCGGTTCTGTATGTTTCCGGCGAGGAATCGAGCCGCCAGATCCATCTTCGGGCCAGGCGGCTGAATGCGATGGAGCCGTCGTTGTTTGTTCTGCCCGAAACCGATTTGACCGCCGTGGAGGAGGTCGTGGAACATCTTCGCCCGGGGTTTCTGGTGATCGACTCCATCCAAACGGTGCACGACCCGAGTGTCACGTCTGCACCTGGAAGTATTGCCCAAGTAAGGGAATGCACCGGGCGCCTGTTGCGTCTGGCCAAGGAGCGGGAAGTGGCCACGTTGATCGTGGGCCATGCGACCAAGGAAGGGGCCATCGCAGGTCCCCGGTTGTTGGAGCATATGGTGGATGTCGTCGTGTATTTTGAGGGAACGCGTCATCATACGTATCGTGTACTGCGGGCTGTCAAAAACCGTTTTGGTTCCACCAACGAGATCGGGATTTTCGAGATGCGCGACAGCGGCCTCCGGGAAGTGCGCAATCCGTCCGAGTTGTTTCTCCCGGACAGACGGTCGGCCACGGCGGGGTCGGCGGTGGTGGCCGGGATGGAAGGGACCCGGCCGATCCTGGTCGAGATCCAGGCGTTGGTGGCCGATGCCGGCTACGGCATGCCCAGGCGCACCGCCTCGGGGATTGATGCGGGGCGCGTGGCGCTAATGTTGGCCGTTCTGGAGAAACGATGCGGCCTGTATCTTCAAAACCAGGACACGTATGTCAACGTGGCGGGCGGGGTGCGTCTGGAAGAGCCCGCCATTGACCTTGGACTGGCCGTGAGCCTCGCCTCGAGTTTTCGCGACCGGGTCGTATCCCCTTTGGACGTCTACATCGGAGAAGTCGGATTGACCGGAGAGATCCGCGCCGTGTCCAGGGTCGAACAGCGATTGGGGGAGGCGGCCAAACTGGGATTCCGACGCTGCGTCATTCCTGCCGGGAATGCCCGGGAATTGCGAGTCCCTCCGGAGCTGCGGATCGTGGCGGTGGAAACGGTGGGGGAGGCTTTCAAGGCTGCATTTGAGGGGTGAAAGGATGCGGGACGACCTCAACGTCAAAAAAGAGAACCTCTTGATCAAAATGTTGCGGTTCATCGCTCCCGGTACGCCGCTCAGAGAAGGGTTGGAGAATGTCCTTCGGGCAAAAACCGGCGCTCTGATTGTGGTGGGCAACACGCCGGAAGTCCTGGATCTGGTCGACGGGGGGTTTCAGATCAATTCCGAATTTACCCCGGCCAGTCTGTATGAATTGGCCAAAATGGACGGAGCGATCATTCTCAGTGAAGACGGCAAGCGGATCCTGTACGCCAACGCCCAGCTCAATCCCGATCCCTCCATTCCTTCATCGGAAACCGGCACTCGGCACCGGACGGCGGAACGGGTGGCGAAACAAACGGGGCAACTGGTCGTCAGCATCTCCCAGCGCCGGGGTGTGATCACCCTGTACCAAGCCGATCTCCGCTATGCCCTCAAAGATCTTGGCGTCATTCTGACCAAGGCGAACCAGGCCATTCAAACCCTCGAAAAATACAAGAGCGTACTGGACCACGCTTTGACCAACCTCAGCGCCCTGGAGTTTGAGGAGTTGGTGACCCTCCAGGAGGTGGCCCAGGTCATCCAGCGCATCGAAATGGTATTGCGGATTAAAGCGGAAATCCGGCGCTACATTGTCGAACTGGGCACCGAGGGCAGGCTGATCTCAATGCAGTTGGAGGAATTGGTCTCCCGGGTGGACGAGGAGGCCTATTTGCTGGTCAAGGATTATTGCCGGGAAGGGATGGATGTGACCCCGCACCATATTCTCACCGACCTCCACGACCTCTCGGCCGAGGAGTTGTTGGATCCCGCGGCCATTGCCCGGGTGCTCGGGTACTCGGGAAATGTGAACGTGGCGGAAGAAACGGTGCTTCCTCGGGGTTACCGCGTATTGAATAAAATTCCCCGTCTCCCCCAGCCGGTGATCGAGAATCTGGTCAACCAGTTCCAGGGCCTGTCAGGGGTGATGGCCGCGTCCATCGAGGAATTGGACGACGTCGAAGGCATCGGGGAAGTCCGGGCTCGGGCGATCCGGGACGGGCTGAAACGGGTGCGGGATTTGGTATTGATTGATCGGCACATGTAAACCTTTGGACCGCCGGGGTATGCGGTCTAAATTTTTTTGTCCCGTGTCGCCGGTCGGACATTGACGAATTATGTCGGCACATGATATTATTTAAATTTAAAAATTGACACAACGAGTGAGTTGTGATATGCTGGGGACGATCCCATTGAATCTAAACCCAGAGGTGCATGCAATTGTTTAATGTTGGGGACCGCGTGGTCTATCCGATGCACGGAGCGGGTGTCATTGAGTCCATTGAGGAACGCGAAGTGTTGGGGAAGACGGGACGTTATTACGTCATGCGGATGCCAGTGGGAGACATCAAGGTGATGGTCCCCATTGAACAAACCGGCGCCGTGGGTTTGCGGGGCGTCGTCGACCCCGACGGAGTGAGGAAGATACTGGAAATTCTTTTTGATGAAGGGTCCCAGGAGACGTCCTCCTGGAACCGCCGGTACCGGGACAATATGGACAAGATCAAAAGCGGAGACGCCTTTGCCATCGCCGATGTGGTCAAGCAGCTCTCTTGGCTCGACCGCCACAAGGGCCTGTCCACGGGAGAAAAGCGGATGTACGAATTGGCCAGGCAGATTCTTTTGAGCGAACTGTGGCTGGCGGCCCCGGAGGAAGACAGCGGCCGTTTGGAAGAACTGACCACCCGGCTGGGCGGGGGCAGGAAGGCGGGATGTTAACAGGTCTTTGACAAATGCCGGTGGTGGAGGTTGGCATGCCGCGGTGCTGTCTATAATGGAGACGTAGGAGGTGACTTCATGATCAAGCGCATCGTCCAACTGTTCTTTATCGTGATCGGCCTTGTGCTGGGGTATGCGTTGGTCCCTCTGTTGTTCCAGATGATCGGAATCAGCCGGCCTCCCTTTGACAATCCGTATTTTGGCGCTGTTCTCGGCGGCAGTATCTTCATGATTGTGGCGGGATGGCTCGTCGGGTACATGATGAGCCTGATCCGCTGGGTGGAAGAGCGGTTTCAGAAAATGCCTTTGCCCGACATGATTGCGGGCATCGTGGGGTTGATCTTCGGTTTGATCGTGGCGTATCTGCTGACCCCGACCATGGTGCGCATTCCCATTGTGGGGTCGGTGGTCCAGATTTTTATGAGCGTCCTGTTCGGCTATTTGGGGTTTCGCGTCAGTTATGCCAAGCGAGAGGAACTCAAGTCGTTCTTGCCGGGCAAGATTGGAAGCAAGGAGAAAAAGAATGCGAATCGCCCCGGAGAACACAAGATCCTCGATACCAGCGTCATCATTGACGGCCGGATCGCGGATATCGTCGGGACGGGGTTTTTGGACGGCGTTCTGGTCATCCCGTCCTTTGTCCTGGAGGAACTTCAGCACATTGCGGATTCCTCCGACGTGCTCAAGCGCAATCGCGGTCGCCGGGGTCTGGATATCCTCAATCGGATCCAAAAGGAGGCGGCCGTGAAGGTTCAGATCGTCGAGACGGATTTTGAAGATGTCCAAGAGGTGGACAGCAAATTGGTCCGCCTGGCCAAAAAGATGCATGGGAAAGTGGTCACCAACGACTTTAATCTGAACAAGGTGTGCGAGCTGCAGGGCGTCCCCGTGTTGAACATCAACGACCTGGCCAATGCGGTGAAACCGGTGGTGCTCCCCGGGGAAGAGATCGTGGTTCAGGTGATCAAAGACGGGAAGGAATACGGGCAAGGCGTCGGCTATCTGGACGACGGCACCATGATTGTCGTCGAGGGTGGTCGAGAATACATCGGTACCCACGTGGACGTGCTTGTGACGAGTGTGCTTCAGACATCTGCGGGCCGAATGATTTTTGCGAAACCCAAACTGCTCGAAAAGGCGTTGTAAGAAGATGCGGTGCGGGGCGATCGCGGGATGAAAGGCGTCTTGGAAAAGCGGGGCGATGGCCCCGCTTTGAGTTTATCCGGCCGCCGGGAGGTGGACCGGGACCGGTTGCCGGGTCACGGCGGATTCACAGACCCCGGTCCAGCAACGCTTCAGCCAGGGTGAGATCTTCGGGGGTCGTGATTTTGAGGTTAAACGGGGAGCCGGGTACAATGTGAACGGGGATCCCCAATCGTTCCACCAGCGAGGCGTCGTCGGTGGCGGACCAATGGTCCGCCCGGGCCCGTTCGTGCGCCGCCCGGAGAAGGTCTCCGCTGAATGCTTGGGGTGTTTGGGATAACCAGAGCTTTTCCCGGGGCAGGGTCTTTTCGGCGCGGCCGTCTTCCACCCATTTCACGGTATCCCTCACCGGAGTGGCCAGGATGGCGGCGCGGGTCGACCGGACCTCATCAATGAGCCGCTGAACGTCCGAGGGCTGCACCAACGGCCTGGCTCCGTCGTGAACCAAAATCCATGGGCTTCCTTCGGCGGCGAGGATGCCTCGGTAGACCGAGTCCTGGCGTTCGCGGCCTCCGGCGGTGATGGCGGTCGGCGTCGTGATCCTGTGTTCGTCAAGTAACTTCCGGGTCAAAGGGATGTCTTCGTCGGCCGCCACCACGATGATCCGGCGGACGGCGGGAATTCGGGAGAGCCGTTCCACGGCGTGGATCAAAACCGGCTTGTTGCCCAAAAGCAAGAACTGCTTTTTGACGGCGGCGGCCATGCGACGACCGCGGCCCGCCGCCACGATGATGGCGGTGATATTCATCAATCACAGGACCTCGCCCATTTTAGACTAGGGCCATTATACCACGGTGAGAAAGGAGAGGCGGATATGAGGATCGGCATCGGGACGGATATACACCCGTTCCGGAACACCCCCGGTGATCTGCGCCTGGCCGGGATTTCGGTGCCTCATGAGAAAACCCTGGTCGGACATTCGGACGCGGATGTGGTGCTGCATGCGGTGATCGACGCGGTATTGGGAGCAATGGGGGAAGGGGACATCGGCGGGCTTTTTCCGGATACGGATCCCGCCTACCGGGGGGCGGACAGCGCCGAGATGTTCTGCCGGGTGTGGCGAATGGCTCGGGAACGAGGATACCGGTTGGGGAATCTGGACGTGGCGATTCTCGCCGAACAACCCCGTATCGCTCCCCACGCGGCGGCCATGCGACGGCGGTTGGCCCAACTGTTCGAGGCCGACCTCTCCCGGGTGAATGTGAAAGCCACAACGGCCGAGGGACTCGGCTTCATTGGGCGCCGGGAAGGAATCGCCGCGCAGGCGGTGGTTCTGCTGCTTCCGAGATGATATAATGCAGACAGATTGCCGGGCAGGCCATTCCGGCGAGGAGGGACCCATCGGGGTGCGCATACGGGTGCGATACGCCCCGAGCCCCACCGGCCATCTTCACATCGGCGGGGCGAGGACGGCGTTGTTCAACTGGTTGTTCGCCCGCCGTCACGGCGGCGCCATGATTTTGCGAATTGAGGACACCGATCGTGCGCGGCAGATTCCCGGGGCGGAGGACAAGATGATCGAGGCCTTGCGCTGGTTGGGGCTGGACTGGGATGAAGGGCCCGATGTCGGGGGTGCACACGGCCCCTATCGGTCCACCGAGCGGCTGCATCTGTATCGGCCGTTGGTGAACCGGTTGTTGGAGGAGAAAAAAGCGTACCGGTGTTACTGTACCCAGGAGGAGCTCACGGCCGAGAGGGAACAGATGCGGCGGCGCGGTTTGATGCCGCGGTACTCCGGCCGATGTCGAGGGTTGACCGAGGACGATTGGAGGCGCCTTGATGCGGAGGGCCGCGAGTTTACCGTGCGGTTTCGGGTTCCGGAGGGACAGCGGATTGAATTCGAAGACCTGGTGCGCGGGCGGGTCGCTTTTGACAGCGACGGGATCGGGGATTTTGTCATTGTGAAATCCGACGGGATTCCGACGTATCATTTTGCGGTGACGGTGGATGATCACCTGATGGAGATCAGCCATGTCATCCGCGGGGAGGAGCACCTCTCCAACACCGCAGGTCAACTGCTCCTGTACCGGGCTTTCGGTTTTCCGCCGCCGATCTTTGCCCATGTTCCGCTGATCCTCAACGAGTCGGGGAAGAAGCTGAGCAAACGCGATGAGACCATCGTCCAGTTTGTGGAACAGTATCGGGATTTGGGGTATGTACCCGAAGCGGTGGTGAATGATCTGGCCCTGTTGGGCTGGTCGCCGGGAGATGACCGGGAAATCCTGTCCCTGAAGGAACTGGTTCGTGAGTTTTCATTCGACCGGGTGGGCAAAAGCGGTGCGGTGTTCGATCCGCGGAAGCTGCGCTGGATGAACGCGCACTATCTTCGCGGCCTGTCGGACGAAGAACTCTTGGAGTTGTGCTGGCCCCATCTGGTTGCAGCCGGGCTGGCGGGGAGTTCAGCCGGGGCGGAGGATCGGCAGTGGGCGCTTCGCGCCGTACAACTGTACCGGGATCAGTTGGAATACGGAGCGCAGTTGCCCGAGTTGGCGGGATGGTTGAAAAATCCTCCCGCTCCGGGCCCCGAAGAGGAGGAAATCTTAAAGGAATCCTCGGCGCAGCGGGCGGTCGCCGCGTTCTACCAAGAGGTGTCGAATCTGTCCGATTGGTCGCCCGAGGAGATTCAGGCGGTCTTTAAACGGGTGCAAAAGGCGACGGGATTGCGCGGGCGCGGATTGTTCATGCCGGTGCGGGCCGCGGCCACGGGAAGAATCCACGGGCCGGAGCTGGCGAGGGTGTTGAGTCTGCTGGGCCGGGATGTGGTGTTGCCGCGCTTGAGGGATCTTCTGGAGAGGTGCGGTGTCCATTTGCCGGTGGACTCAGGGGCAATGCACAAGTGAAAACAAACATGAACCGGAGACACCCGCCGGGTGGAAGGAGTACCGAAAAGGCGCCGGACAGAGAGGGCCGTACCTCGCACGGGGGGCTGAGAACGGCCTCCGTTTTGCCCTTCGGGAATGCGTCCATCCATGGGGCGAGAGGAACGGCGGAACAGCCGCCCAGTAATGCTCGCCGGCGCCTCCCCGTGATCGGAGGATCGAGAGGAAAGAGGGATGCCCTCTTTCAATCAGAGTGGAACCGCGGGAACACCGTCTCTGAAGAGGCGGTGTTTTTGGTTGTATAAGGCTATTTTCTGCGAATGCCCGTCCCGGGGAGCGGTCCGGGAATGAGAGGAGGAGTGAACCGTGTTTCGCAGATTGCGTGAAGACATTGCCTGCGTCATGTCCCGGGATCCTGCCGCACGCAGTGCGATCGAAGTGCTGCTCACCTATTCCGGTCTTCATGCTCTGTGGTTTTACCGCATCGCTCATCGGCTCTACGTACACCGGCGGTATACGCTGGCCAGGTTGGTTTCCCAGTTTGCCCGCTTTTTCACGGGCATTGAAATCCACCCGGGCGCAAAAATCGGTCGCGGCCTTTTTATCGATCACGGCAGCGGCGTGGTGATTGGTGAAACGACCGAGATCGGCGACAATGTGACGATCTACCAAGGTGTCACGTTGGGAGGAACGGGCAAAGAGAAAGGCAAACGGCATCCGACCATCGGGAACAATGTGCTCATCTCCACCGGGGCGAAGGTCCTCGGAGCGATCACGGTCGGGGACAACAGCAAAATCGGGGCGGGATCGGTGGTATTGAAAGATGTTCCGCCCAATTCCACGGTGGTGGGGATTCCCGGTCGGGTGGTCATCCAGGACGGGCGCCGGGTGGACGACCTGGACCACGGGAATCTGCCGGACCCGATCGCCGATTTGCTCAGGTCGATGCAAGATCAGATCCATGAATTGAGGCGTGAGATCATGGAACTCAAGGGGGAAGTCGTGGATGCCGATCCGCGTGTTCAATGCGCTGACAAAACGAGAGTGTTTGAGCCCCAACCGGGAATCGTTCGAATGTACTGCTGCGGACCCACAGTGTACAATCACTTTCACATCGGCAATGCGCGACTTTCGTCGTGTCTGACTTGGTCGGAGATATTTGATTTCTGCGGGTATCGGGTGAGGTATGTCAGAATTTCACGGATGTGGACGATAAGCTGATCCGCCGGGCCGCGGAAAGAAGACCACCGTGTCGGCCTGGCGAAGACACATCCGCGCGTAGAGGATGCCGGTGCCCTGGGGGTGGAACCTGCGGACGTCCATCCTCGGGTAACGGCGCATATTCCTCAGATCATCGACATGGTCGAGACGCTTCTAAAGAAGGGGTTCGCGTATCGGGTGGACGGCGATGTCTATTTTGACACCGCGAAGGACCCCGGGTATGGAAAATTATCCGGTCAAGACCTCGAGGCATTGATCGCAGGGGCCAGGGTGGAGGTGGACGAGCGCAAGCGGCATCCCTTGGATTTTGCCCTGTGGAAAAGGGGCAAGGCCGGAGAGGCGGCATGGGACAGTCCCTGGGGGATCGGACGGCCGGGGTGGCACATCGAATGCTCGGCGATGAGCCGGGCGTATTTGGGGGACACGTTGGACATTCACGCCGGAGGACAGGATCTGGTTTTTCCGCACCACGAGAATGAGATCGCCCAATCGGAGTGCGCGACCGGGCGTCCGTTCGCCCGGTACTGGCTGCACAATGGATACATTCAGTTGAACGATGTCAAGATGTCGAAATCCCTGGGAAACACGGTCACGGTTCGGGAATTGCGCCGGCGGGTGAGGCCGACGGCCATTCGGTTGTACTTGCTCTCGGCGCACTATCGGAATCCGCTGAATTTCTCTTTCGAGCAGTTGGAACAGGCCGATCGGGCGCTGGAACGGATCGAATCGTGCCTCCGGGATCTGGACGACTGGTTGGGCGAATCGCCGGGGTCGGAGGACGGATTCGCGGGCTCGAATAAGGCCGGGGAGACCGAGGTGCCGGGCACCGAGGTGGACGAGGTGCGGAGGATCCACGAAAAATGGTCGGCGGCGATGGACGACGATTTTAATACGGCGGGGCCTTGGGGGCGTTGTTTGAAGGCGTTAGCATGGCGAACCTGGCGACCCGGGAGAGGGATCTCGTCCGCGGGCGGGCGTGGCGCGCGTGGCTGGGCCGCCATGCCCGGTGGATGGGCTTGATCACGGAAGACGGGGCCGGTCAAACAGGCTCCGCCGCAAAAGAAATCGAGGCGCTGATTGCGCAGCGAGCGGCCGCCCGCCAGCGGAAGGATTGGGCGACGGCCGACCGGATTCGCGAGCAGTTGTCGGCGATGGGCATCATCATCGAAGACACCCCGCACGGAGTGCGCTGGCGGCTGAGGGGGGCGTCGGATGAAAGGACCGAATGAAGCCAGAGAGGGACGGCGGGTGGTCGGACGACAGCCTGTGCTCGAACTGCTGCGGGCGGGCCGGCCCGTCAACAGGCTGTTTGTGGCCGAGGGGGCGGAAGGGGGAAGCATTCCGGAGATTGTGGCCCGGGCCCGGGAAATGGGTGCGGTGGTCACCCGGGTGCCGAAAAGGCGGTTGGATGATTGGGTGGGCGACGTCAGCCACCAGGGAGTGATGGCCGATGTGGCCCCGTTTGCCTATGCCGACCTGGACGTTTTGTTGGAGTCGGTGAAGGCGAGCGGGAGGCCCGGGCTGTTTGTGCTGTTGGACGGCATTGAGGATCCCCACAATCTCGGTTCCATTCTCCGCACGGCGGAGGCGTGTGCCGTGGATGGTGTTGTCATTCCGAAACGGCGTGCAGCGGCGGTGACTGAGACTGTGGCCAAAGCATCTGCCGGGGCGGCCGAGTTTGTTCCGGTGGCGCGAGTCGCCAATCTGGGCCAGGCACTCGTTCGTCTCACAGAAGCGGGATATTGGGCCGTCGGTGCGGATGCGGGCGGGAAGCGGGCCTTTACGGATGTGGACTATCGCGGCCCCACGGTATTGGTTATCGGAGGCGAGGGGAAAGGGCTCAGTCGGCTCATCCGCGAGCGGTGCGACGAAGTGGTCGGCATCCCGATGCTGGGACGAATCCATTCACTGAACGCCGGGGTGGCGGCCGGAGTCCTCCTGTACGAGGTGATACGGCAGCGGACGGCGAGATAACGGGGGGCGGGCGCCCCATGGAAGATTATGTGATTGTCGACGGGTACAACGTGATCGGAGCGTCCCAGGAACTGGCCGAGATGAAAGGGGTCAGTATGGAGGAAGCCCGAGGTCGGCTCTTGGAATGGTTGGGTGAGTATCAGGCATACACGGGGAAAAAAGTGATCGCCGTGTTCGACGGGCGGTGCGGCCCGGACGGCCGGACGTCCGGGCGGGTGCACGGCGTGGATGTGTATTTCACCCGGGAGAAGGAGACGGCCGATCAGTGGATCGAACGGGTGGTTCGGGAACGAGTCGAGGATCGGGATGTCCGGATCTACGTGGCCACCTCGGATGAACTGGAGCAGCGCCTGTCATTCGGATGGGGCGGTCTTCGCATCTCCGCTCGGGAATTTCTTGAGGAAATCAGGAAAGTGCGCGAGGAGGTATCCCGGCGCGTCCGAAATCAGGGTCACGGAAAAGCCCCCGTGGGCGAACGATTGAGCGAGAATGTCGCTGAAATATTCGAAAAATGGCGCAGATCCTAGGTTTCTTTCATTGACCGTCCGAGATGCCCTCCGCTATAATAGAAGAACCTACTCGCAGCCTTGGTCGGAGGGATGTGCATTGGCCCACCAGTCCGAAGTGGTGTTGTCA
>JASBVV010000101.1 GCA_029960885.1 Kyrpidia sp.
GGGAAGCCGGACGGGCGTTTGACGGGAGTTTCACCATCCTGGCGGCAGACGGGCGTTCTGTGGGGTTTGTCCGGGACCGGTTTGCCACAAAACCTCTGGTGATCGCCGAGACCGAGGATTTTATCGCCGTGGCCAATGAAACGGTGGCTGTGGCGCCTCTGCTCGGGAAAGATGCGCATGTGTATGAACCGTCTGCAGGGGAGGTGCGCGTATGGTTCGGATCGATTGCCGTGTGAATTCGGCTGTCGACCTCAACCGTGAGATCCGTTTTTTTGCAGAACAGGGGGAGAGCGAGGTGCACCTCATCCATCCGGAAGGTCGACACAATTTGGCGGTCGGGATTCTCACCGGCGTTCGTGTCACTGTGGACGGTACGGCCGGCTATTACTGCGGCGGTCTTTGCGACGGCATACGGCTGGATGTCCGCGGCGATACCGGATGGGGTCTCGGTGAAAATCTGATGTCCGGTGAAATCTTCGTCTCCGGAAATGCCGGCAGCGCCGCAGGCGCCTCCATGCGGGGCGGAGTGGTTCGGGTGGAGGGATGCGCCGGTCCCAGAGCGGGGATCAGCATGAAAGGAGGGGTTCTCATCATTGAAGGCAGTGTCGGGGCGATGTCGGGTTTCATGATGCAAAAAGGGACCATGATCATTGGCGGGGATGCCGGTGAAGGCCTTGGGGATTCGATGTATGAAGGGGTGATTCTCGTGGGCGGACGGATTCGGGCCCTCGGCAACGATGCCGTCGTGACGGAACCGAGGCCGGAGGACCTGGATCTCATCCGGAACGTCGGGCTGGATACGGGACTGGACTGGAAACGGGTCGAATCCGGGAAGAAGCTCTGGTACTTCAACAAGAAGGAGTGGGATGTATGGAAGGTCGCCCTGTGACGCGGATCAGCGGCCTGTGGAGGCCGGAGACCATTGAGGACATCCAGGTCAAAGCAGGATTGGGGCGTTACCGAATTCGCGGCTTCGGCACGATGCGTCGAGTGCCGTCGTTCGAGGATTTGGTCTTCCTCCCGGCGAGTCTCACCCGGGTACCGCTCGAAGGGTACCGGGAGCGGTGTGAGACGGAAACGGTCATCGGAACTCGATTTGCCAAAGAGCCGCTGGTCTTGTCGGCGCCCGTGATGATCAGCGGAATGAGTTTCGGCGCCTTGAGCCGCAACGCCAAAATCGCTTTGGGGAAGGCAGCGACCCTGGCGGGTGTGAGCACGACCACCGGAGACGGGGGAATGACGGACTTCGAGCGGGAACACTCCGCACGGTTGATTGTCCAGGTCCTTCCGAGCCGCTATGGTCTCGATCCCCATCATCTCGTGTCGGCGGAGGCCGTGGAGGTGGTTGTCGGACAAGGGGCCAAACCGGGAACCGGCGGCCTGCTCCTCGGGCAGAAAGTTTCATCCGTTGTGGCCGGAATGCGGGATCTGCCGGAAGGGGTGGACCAGCGCAGCGCAGTCCGTCACCCCGATTGGATCGGCCCGGACGATTTGGTGATCAAAATTGAAGAATTGCGAAGTGTGACCGACGGGCGGATACCGATCATTGTCAAACTTGGAGCAACCCGGGTCTACGAAGATGTCAAACTTGCGGTGAAGGCCGGGGCGGACGCGGTGCTGGTGGACGGGATGGAGGGGGGAACCGCCGCTTCCCCGGATCCTCTGATGGATCATACCGGCATTCCGACCCTCGCTGCAGTGACCGAGGCCCGTCGGGCGATTCGGGACATGGGAGTCGAAGGAGAGTTTCAGTTGATTATCGCCGGTGGCATTCGCAACGGCGTGGACGCAGCCAAGGCCTTGGCCTTGGGCGCGGACGCCGTGGCCATCGGAACGGCCGCCCTTATTGCTCTCAACTGTAACCGCCCGATCTACACGGATGACTACAGGGCGATCGGGGCCGAACCCTATGCCTGTCATCATTGTCACACGGGCCTGTGTCCCGTGGGCATCGCCACCCAGGATCCGAACCTGGAGGCGCGGCTGGATCC
>JASBVV010000102.1 GCA_029960885.1 Kyrpidia sp.
CGCCGTTGCGCTGATGGAAGGGAAAGGGTACACCGCGGTGAACGGAAAGCCCACGGCGTATTGGCCCATCGGGTATCCGCTTTTTTTGGCGGGGTTGTACAAGCTGTTCGGCCCTCATTTTTACCTCGCCAAAGCGGCCAACGTGATGATGGGGACGCTCACCGTGGGGCTGACCTATCTCCTGGGCCATCGGTTGGCGGGATTCTGGACCGGACTGTTCGCGGGGTTGGCATTGGCTTTCCTGCCCAGCCAGATCGAGTGGACCAGTGTGCTGTGCTCGGAGATTCTCGCCACCCTGCTCCTGATCGCCTCCACCTATGTGATGGTGGCCCGGCGCCCCGAGCGGCAGCGATGGTTTGATCCGGCTGTCTCGGGGCTGCTTCTCGGCGCGGCGACGCTCACCCGGGCCACGACCCTGGCTCTGCCGGCCGGGGCGTTGGTTTTCTACTGGCTGTTTGGCCGCAAGTTTCTCCGAGCCGTGGCCGCAACAGCCATCTTTGTCGCCGGCATGATTCTGGTTGTCGCCCCCATGACGATCAGGAATTACATGATCTTCCATGCCTTGATACCCGTGTCCACCAACGGCGGCATCAACCTGTGGATGGCCAACAACCCGCATGCCACCGGCGAGTATTACTGGCCCGAAGATCCGAAGCAGAATCCGCTGGCGCCGTATCTCGGGAACGAAGTGGCGGCGGACCGGGAGGCGACGAGACTGGCTATCGAGTTTATTCGCGACCATCCCAGGCAGTTCCTTTATCTCCTGCGGGTGAAATTCGACAAGTTCTATGATAACGACACCAATGCTTTTGTCTTCAGCCTAACCCCCGCCTATCCGCCGCTGCCGGGGCCGACAATGGTTCGGATTACAGACATCGCCGATCGCTACTACCATATCCTGAAGGCGGTGGCCCTGGTCGGGATTGGGATCTGCCTGGTATGGCCGACACGGGTTCGGGACTGGCCCACGTTCACGGCTTTGATCGGGGTGATCGTCTATTTTACCGCGGTTCATTCGGTCATGCCGGCCTGGGACCGCTATCGTTTCCCGATCATGCCCCTTTTTGCGGTGTTGGCGGGTTGTGTGCCGGGAACGATCATCGCGTCGGGGCAACGGTGGATCGGAAGCCGCCGATTCTGCGTCCAGGGTGACTGAAGGGCCCCGTGAACGGATGGCCGCTCTCCCCGGCCCATCCGTTTTCCATTACAATGAAGAGGTGCGTGTGCTGCGCGGTTGGACAGGTCTGCACGAGACTTCGAGCCTCCACAGAGATGTCGTTGCAACTTTATACACGACGATGTATAATCATACATGTCGCGGCGACCGTGCTGCATGGTATGAGGATGACCCAGGGGAGGAGAGTGCCGAGGTGAAAGGCGGTTTGATCCTGGAGAACGGCCGGGTGTTCCCCGGCGAGGTGTTGGGGCGGGCGGAGCGCCGGTACGGCGAAGTGGTGTTCAACACCGGAATGACGGGATATCAGGAGATCCTCACCGATCCTTCCTACGC
>JASBVV010000011.1 GCA_029960885.1 Kyrpidia sp.
GGCCAAGGTGGTCGTCTTCGAGCACCTGCGCCGATACCGGCCCCCCAAGGAAAAGATGAGCCGGAGCGGGCGTAAGAACCACAAACGGGTGTATTGGCTTCGCGGACAGATCCTGGAATGGGTTCGAGACCCTTCCGGGAAGGGATTCTGCCGGTCGAGCGCAACCCGGCCTATACCTCCCAGACCTGTCCGCACTGCAGGGTGTCGGGGAACATGACGGCTCACGCTTCACGTGCAAGGATCCGGACCACCGGTGCAGCGCGGCGCGGATATTATGGGGATGATGAACCTGTACCGGAAATGGACGAAAACCTTCGTGTATCCCCGTAAAGGGGATGACCGAAAGCCAGAGGTTGCCTGGCGGCAAAATCCCCCTCTGGTCTCGCGGGAGGCTAACCCCTTGGACGGGACAGGAGACCACGCCCCTGCCTTTCGCGAGTGCCCGTATGGTACGGGATGGCTTTGAGCTTCTCTCTCGGGGGACCGGCTTGCCGGAAATGGGGGAGGAGCACACGCCGAAGAGCGCGCCCGCCCCGGGGCGCCTCCCCTCCGGAAAATGCCAGAAAGTTGGAGGATTGTGCGTTGTCGCCGAGAGCAGTCGTTTATTTCGTGGATAAGTCGGAATCGATGGTTCCGGCAATCACGAGACGCCACCACGGCAAGCACTGCGATCAAGCCGTACGCTTTCGGGGGAAGGCCCCACACCTGCGGCGGCTTGCCGCACGCCGCCAGAGCAGCCGCG
>JASBVV010000012.1 GCA_029960885.1 Kyrpidia sp.
ACCTAGACTACCTGATCCAGAGTCAGGCGCGTGCCACCATTGCACCATCCCACTCAGGTTGACACGTTCTTCATTATAATCCGATCCTGTTTTCGTCAACCCCTGAGCACAATCAGAATTTTGTACCTGTATCACTGCTCTCTTCCCATCAGAGAAGGTCGGCGACGGGAGCACGCTGCCGCAGGGCCGACACGCCCCGCCGGCCGGACCGTTCAACCTCCGGCCGGGGACGTCGGGGCCGCGGCTTCGGTCCGCAGATATCGAATCGCTTGGGCGAGTCGCTCCAAGGTCTTCTCCCGCCCGAGCAGAGCCATGACGTCGAACAGGCCGGGGCCCACCGTGCGACCGGTTAAAGCCAGCCGGGTCGGGTGAATGAGTTCCCCGCCCTTGATTCCCCGCCGCTCGATCAATGCGCGATATGTCGTTTCCAGGGTGGAAACGTCCCACGATTCCACCGTTTCCAAGGTTGTGCGCGCCGCCTCCAGCAGGTCGGCCACTTCCGGGCGTTGGAAGTGTTTGCGCACCCCTTTTGCATCGTACTCCGTCACCGGCCGGTAAAAATACGACACGGCATCGACGACCCCGACGAGCGTGTGCACCCGTTCGCGAACTGCATCGAACCGGGCCAAGGCGGCAGCCGCCTCCTTCTCATCGGGCTCGGAGGACACATAACCGGCCTTCTGGAAGAAGGGCAGTGCGTGCTTCCACACCTGCTCCACCGGCAGAGACCGCAGGTAGTGCCCATTGATCCACTCCAATTTATGGATGTCATACACTGCGGCATGTTTCACGATTCGCTCGATCGAGAACCGCTTCACCGCTTCGTCCAGACTCAGGATCTCCTCCTCATCTCCGGGGGACCAGCCGAGGAGCAGGCAATAATTCAACAACGCCTGGGGGAGAAACCCCAGCTCCCGAAACTCCTCCACCGACGTGGCACCGTGGCGCTTGCTGAGTTTGGTGCGGTCCGGCGCCAGGATCATCGGAACGTGGGCAAAGGCCGGAGTCTGGCCGCCCAGCATTTGGAACAGCACGACGTGGCGCGGGGTGTTCGAAAGATGCTCCTCGGCCCGAATCACGTGGGTAATGCCCATCTCCATGTCGTCGACCACGGTGGCAAAATGGTAGGTGGGCCATCCGTCGCTCTTGAAGATCACGAAATCGTCCAGTTGGTCCGGGCCGAATTCCACGCGGCCCCGCACCAAATCGTCGACGATCACCGGCCGGTCGAGATCCACCCGCAACCGGTACACCGGACGCCGGCCGGTCGCTTCCAGGGCCGCTCGTTCCCCGGCGGTGAGGCGGCGGCAGGTTCCGGGATAACGGGGCGTTTCCCCGGCTTTTTGGGCGGCCTCCCGGGCCGCTTTCAACTCCTCCGGGGAACAGTAACAAGGGTACGCCAGCCCCCGGTGCAAAAGACCGTCGAGGTGACGGCGGTAGATCTCCAACCGCTGGGACTGCCGATACGGACCGAACGGCCCGCCTTCCTCGATCCCTTCGTCAAAGGTCAACCCCAACCATCGAAATCCGTCGAGTATCTGACGCAGGTGAACCTCCGAAGAGCGGGCGAGGTCGGTATCGTCGATGCGCAGAATCATCCGCCCGCCGGTGTGACGGGCATACAGCCAATTCAAGAGTGCGGTGCGGACCCCTCCGAGATGCAGGGCCCCGGTGGGGCTCGGAGCAAAGCGCACGCGCACGGCAGAATCCGTCATGATCGTTGACTCCTTCCACATCCGTAACATCCCGGTTCGCTGAATCGCTCTTCATCATCATAGATGTTCTGCGGGAACAAAGGCAAGTCCGGCCGCATGGCCGGAATTTCATGATTTTGCCCTTTTGGGACCGATGCTGTATCATGATTTTGTATCATGATTCTATGAATATAAATCGAGTCGAATCGCACAGACATCTCTTGTGCTGGCGGCAAAAACCGTGCCGTCGTGTCGCCCGTCGGCCGGCCATCCCGAAGGAGTGAATCCCCATGAGTGTATTGGAGCCGCGCTTGGCGGAATCCCTGCGCGCCCTCGTGACGGACCCGGACCGTGTCACGGTGAACGAAACGGTTCTGGAGCACCACAGTCACGATCTCACCTACCATACGCCTCATGCGCCCGACGCGGTGGTGTTCCCGACGGACACCGCGGAGGTGAGCCGTATCGTACAGTTTGCCAATGAACACGGGATCCCCTTGGTGCCGTTTGGGGTCGGCACCAGTTTGGAAGGCCACATCGTTCCCACCCGGGGCGGAATCACTCTGGATCTGAGTCGAATGAACCGGATTCTCGAAATCCGACCTCAGGATTTTCTGGTCCGGGTCCAACCCGGCGTCACCCGCACCCAGCTCAACCAGGCGCTGCGGAGGTACGGTTTGTTCTTTCCGGTGGACCCGGGGGCGGATGCCACCCTGGGAGGAATGGCGGCCACCAACGCCAGCGGTACCAATGCCGTCCGTTACGGAGCCATGCGGCATCAAGTGCTGGGGCTTGAGGTGGTGTTGCCGGACGGACGGGTCATACATACCGGCGGGTTGTCGGTCAAATCGTCGGCGGGGTACTATCTCACCGGGTTGTTCGTGGGGTCTGAAGGGACCCTGGGCGTCATCACGGAGTTGGTTCTCCGGATCTACGGCATTCCGGAACATACGGCGGCGGCCCGAGCCGTTTTTTCGGACATCGAATCCGCGGGCCGGGCCGCGGTGGCCCTGATCGGCTCGGGCATGACCGTGGGCCGCGTGGAGTTGGTGGACGCGAAGACCATCCGGGCGGTCAATCGTTTTAAGGGCACCGACTATCCGGAGAGTCCCACGTTGTTTTTGGAGTTCAGCGGCGGTCGGCGGGCGGTGGACGAGGATATCCGGTTGGCCGAAGAGTTGATGCGATCCGAGGGATGCCTGGCGTTTGTCGATGAACACGATCCCGAGGCGGCGGCCAAATTGTGGGAGGCCCGCCATCATGCGGCCTTGGCCCTCATGGCCATGGCCCCGGGGAAGAAATTGATGACCACCGATGTGTGCGTGCCCGTTTCCCATCTGCCCGGGGCGCTCCAGGCCGCCCGGGAGCTGATGGAGAGCCGGGGATTGGACGGGTTCATCCTCGGTCACGTGGGGGACGGCAATTATCACGCCGGATTCGCCCTGGACGCCGGCGACCCGGCCCAAATCGAGCGGGCCGAGGAAGTGAACGCCGCCATTGTTCGCCACGCGTTGGCCAGAGGCGGCACGTGCACCGGAGAACACGGGGTGGGCTTGGGAAAACGCCGGTATTTGGCGGAAGAGCACGGAGAAGCGGTGAGTCTGATGCGGGGGATCAAGGCGTTGATCGACCCCCGGGGGATTATGAACCCCGGCAAGGTGCTCCCGGAATGAACCCGGACTGTCTGTGGAGAGGAGCGCGGCCAGAATCGCGAAAGGGGAGACGGGAATGGAGATTTATGCGCCGGGTGGGCCGAAGCCGGAATACCGGGTGTTGAATGAGGACGGGTCGGTGGTCGGCCGGGTGCCGGATCTGCCGGAGGATCGGTTCATCGATATGTATCGCGCCATGGTGTTGGCCCGGACCTTTGACGAGAGGGCTCTCAATCTTCAACGCCAGGGCCGGATCGGGACTTACGCGCCGTTCAGCGGTCAGGAGGCGGCACAGATCGGGAGTTTTGCCGCCCTGGAGAAGGACGATTGGGTCTTCCCGAGCTATCGGGAATGGGCCGGGCTGATCTACCACGGGTTTCCCATGGACCGGGCACTGCTGTACAGTATGGGCCATCCGGCGGGGGCGCAGGCGCCGCCGGACCTCCGGGTGTTCCCGGTGCAGATCGTCATCGCTTCCCAACTGCTTCATGCGGTGGGCGCCGGGTGGGCCTGCCAGCTCAGGGGTGAACGGAGTGTGGCGGCGGCGTTTTTCGGCGACGGAGCCACGTCCGAAGGGGATTTTCATGAAGCCCTCAACATGGCGTCCGTGTTCCGCGTCCCCGTCATCTTCTTCTGCCAAAACAACGGGTGGGCGATCAGCGTGCCGGTGTCGCACCAGATGCGTTCGGCCACCGTGGCCCAGAAAGCGGTGGCCTACGGCATCGATGGGGTGCGGGTGGACGGGAATGATGTTCTGGCCGTGTTCGAAGTGATGCACCGGGCGGTTGAGCAAGCGAGGTCCGGAGGGGGCCCGATGCTGATCGAGGCGGTCACTTACCGCTTGGGACCTCACACCACCGCCGACGATCCGACCCGATACAGGGATGAAGCCGAGTGGAAGCAGTGGCGGGAACAGCGCGATCCCATTCATCGGTATCGAAAGTTTTTGGAGAAACGGGGGCTGTGGGACGAAGAGAAGGAAAGCGCCCTGCGGGAAGAAAGCAGACGATCCGTGGATGACGCCGTCCTTCGGGCCGAGTCTCACCCGAAGGCCGATCCGTCTGCCGTCTTTGACCATGTCTACGGGTCGATCCCGCCCGACCTCGCCCGTCAGAAAAATGATCTGATGGGTCGCACGATCCAGGGAAAGGGGGCCGGAGCGTGAGACAATTGACCATGATCCAGGCCGTTCAGGAGGCCATGCGGATGGCTTTGGAATCGGATGAGCGCGTGATGGTGCTGGGGGAAGACGTGGGCCGGAACGGCGGCGTGTTTCGGGCCACGGAAGGATTGCAGGCCCGATTCGGCGAGCACCGGGTGGTGGACACGCCTTTGGCGGAATCGGCCATCGTCGGGACGGCGATCGGGCTCGCTGTGGCGGGGATGCGGCCGATTGCTGAAATCCAATTTTTAGGGTTCATTTATGAGGCCATGGAACAAATCGCCGGCCAAGCGGCGCGGGTTCGGTTTCGTTCGTCCGGACAATACACGGTGCCCATGGTCATCCGGGCCCCGTTCGGCGGCGGGGTGCGCACGCCGGAGTTGCATTCGGACAGCCTGGAGGCGTTGTTTGTCCATACCCCGGGGGTCAAGGTCGTGATGCCGAGCAATCCCCGGGACGCGAAAGGGCTCCTTCTGGCCGCCGTGCGCGACCCGGACCCGGTGCTGTATCTGGAGCCGTTGAAGCTGTACCGTGCGTTTCGGGCGGACGTGCCCGAGGACTGGTACGAGGTTCCCATCGGTCAGGCCGGGGTGGTGGTCGAAGGCGACGATGTGACGCTGATCGGATGGGGGCCGACGGTGCCCGTTGCGGTCAAGGCGGCGGAGGCGGCGCGGGAGCGGTGGGGCTATTCCTGCGAGGTGATCGATCTGCGGACCCTTGCGCCGATGGACACGGCTGCGCTTGTGGCGTCCGTGGAAAAGACCGGCCGGGCCGTGGTGGTGCACGAGGCGGTGCAAACCGGCGGGGTCGGCGCCGAGGTGGCCGCGCGGATCGCCGAAGGTGCGTTTTTGTCCCTGGAGGCGCCGGTGGCCAGGGTGACCGGGTATGATACGCCGTATCCGCCCCCCGCCGTTGAAGATGCGTGGCTGCCCGGCGTAGACCGGGTGGTGGAAGCGGTTCGCCGGACCGTGACGTTTTGAGGCGGGCGGCCTGCCGCCAAACCATCGCGGGGAAATGAGGGATGGGAATGATCTACCGGTGGAAATTACCGGACGTCGGAGAAGGGATTCACGAGGCCGAAATCGTCCGCTGGCGGGTGCACCCGGGGGATGTGGTGGAGTCCGATCAGGTGCTCCTGGAGGTTCAGACCGACAAGGCCACGGTGGAGATCCCCAGTCCCGTGGCCGGACGGGTGATCCAAGTGCACGGGGACGAGGGGCAGATTGTGCCCGTGGGGACGGTGTTGGTGGAGATTGAAACCGGGTCGGACCATGCTGCGGCTGTGTCCGGGTTGAGCCCGGCGGTGAACGGCTCGGGGCTCGGTTCGGAGACTGCGGAGCCGGGGCCGTCCGGGGGTCCGGCCGTTCCGGAAATCGAGGGAGGTGAAGGGACGGGCGGCGCCCGGCGCCGGGCCAAAGCGGCTCCGGCGGTGCGGCGGCTGGCCAGGGAACTCGGCATCGATATCAACGCGGTGCCGGGTACCGGGCCGGGAGGACGTGTGATGGAAGAGGACGTCCGGGCGTTTGCCGCTCGGCCGGCGGCGAGTGCCGGGGCGGTTGAGACGCACGAGGTGGCCGAGGCCGTCGAGGCGGGACAGAGTGTCCGGGAGCCCGAGAGTTGGGGTGCGCCGGTGGGAATCCGCGGAGCTTCCGGCGCCGGGGCGGGGCGGGAGCCCGAGGAGGAACGGATTCCCCTAAGAGGGGTGCGCCGGGCGATCGCCGAACACATGGTCCGCTCGAAGTTCACCATTCCCCATGTGACGGGGATGGACGAGGCGGATGTGACGGAGTTGGTGGCACTGAGGCGGCGGATTCAGGAGACTGCAGTCCCGGACAGGGCCAGTATCACCTATTTACCCTTCATCATCAAGGCCGTGGTGTCCGGTCTCAAGCAATATCCGTATCTCAACGCCAGCCTCGACGAGGAACGAAAGGAAATCGTGGTCAAGCGCGTGTATCATATCGGCATTGCGGTGGACGCCCCCGACGGGTTGGTCGTCCCGGTCATCCGGGATGCCGATCGCAAAAGTTTGGCGCAGCTGGCCGCGGAGATTGAAGAACTGAAGGAAAAGGCGAGGGCGGGTTCCCTTGCGCCCGAACAAATTCGGGGCGGTACCTTCACTATCAGCAATATCGGCTCGTTCGGGGGTTTTTTTGCGACGCCGATCATTCACTACCCCCAGGCGGCGATTTTGGCCACGGGTAAAATTGTCCGGCGTCCGGTGATCCTGGATGACGATCGGGTGGTGGGACGGTACATGATGCCGGTCTCGCTGACCTTTGACCATCGGATCATCGACGGGGGGCTGTCCACCCGCTTTATGCTTCACGTGATGCATCTTCTCAGTCATCCGCTGCAACTGATGGTGAACTTGTGACCGGGGGCAGCACACCGCAGCGGGCTCCGCGTGCGAGAAGACCTCGTCGTAGGAGAGGATGCATATTCCACCGGAGTGCGGTATACTACCACCGTGGGTATTTTGGAAGGGAGGATGAAAGGATGGCCAAAGAAGTCACGGATGCCACATTTGTCAGCCGGGTGGAGCAGGCTTCCGGACCGGTGCTGGTCGATTTTTGGGCGCCTTGGTGCGGTCCGTGCCGGATGTTGGCTCCTGTTCTCGAAGAACTGGAAAAGGATCTCTCCGGGAAACTGGAGGTCGTCAAGCTCAATGTCGACGATAATCCGAGCACGGCGGGCCGCTTTGGAATCATGAGCATTCCGACTTTGCTTCTGTTCAAAAACGGTCAGGTTGTGGAACAAGTGATCGGATATCAGAACAAAGCGCAACTGTCGGCCGCCCTTCAGCCTCACTTGAACTGAGAGGCCTTGATCGTCGGCTGCCGGCGCCTTATAGTGAAAGTGAAAGGTCAACCGAGATGCGACGAAAAGGCGAAGAAGAGGACCAGTACAAAGGTGTGGGCCGACTACAGAGAGCGGGTTCACGGCTGGGAGACCCGCGTCGCCCGCTTTTGGACCCCCCCTCGGAGCCGCCGCCGCTCCGGATCCCGTGAAGGGGCCCGGGCAGGTCGGCCGTGGCCGGGCGTTAACCGGCTCCGGATGTTCCGGGAAAAGTGGGCCGGCGAGGCCAACGAAGGTGGTACCGCGGAAGAAGAGCTCTTCCGTCCTTTGGGACGGGGGGGCTTTCTCGTTTTCGAGGGGTTTGGAAGGGTTTTCGAGAGAGGAGAATGGATCATGCGGATCGAGAATGTATCGTTTCTTGGGGCCGGGGCCATCGCGGAAGCCATGATCCGGGGCCTGTTGAATGCCGGTCTGGTTTCGGAGAAACACATTCGGGTGGCCAACCGGGAAGAGGGCGGGAGGCGCGACGCTCTGGCCCGGCATTACGGCGTGCAGGCCGTCAGCCGAAAGGAAGCGATCCGCCGGGCGGAGGTGATCGTCCTGGCCATGAAGCCGAAAGATGCCGGGGACGCCATGGTTGAAGTGCGGGACCATCTCCAGGGGACGCCTTTGCTGGTTTCGGTGATGGCCGGCATCACCACCGGATGGATCGAAGGCCAATTGGGGCGGGAGGTACCGGTGGTCCGCGCCATGCCCAACACGTCATGCGGAGTGGGCGAATCGGCCACAGCTTTGGCATCGGGCCGGTACGCGGGAGACGAGCACCTGGAGATCGCCCGGAAGATGTTTGGCGCCGTGGGCCGGGTGGTGACGGTTCCCGAGTCACGGATGGATGCCGTCACCGGATTGTCCGGAAGCGGGCCCGCGTATGTGTATTATCTGGTGGAGGCCCTCATTGAGGCGGGAAAACAGATGGGCATCGACGAGGAAGTGTGCCGAACCCTGGTCGTGCAGACGGTGTTCGGGGCGGCGGTGATGTTGCGGACCGGCGAGCGGCCGGATGCGCTCCGCCGTCAGGTCACTTCCCCGGGGGGAACCACCCAGGCGGGCATTGAGGTGTTGGACCGGCGGGACGTGGCCGGCGCTATTCAGGAAGCCGTTCGGCGGGCGACGGAGAGAAGTCGGGAACTGCAGGAGGCCTGGACTCCGTCCACGGTCTCGGACCGCGATCGCTAGCGTCGATCGTTCCCATCGCCCACCCGGATGAACGAGAGGCAGACGGCACTTCCGTTCAGGTCTGGGCTTGCATGCGGCGTTTCCGGATTTCTTCCATCCATCGCTCATACAGAGCGTCGGACAGGTCGATGTGCGGCTCGTGAGGCATGTGGAGCCGTCGGTGTTCAGGAGAGAGTTGAGCCACCGAAGCGGCGGCCGTCTGTCTGGCCTCGTCGGGGCTGATCGTGTCGATAAGCCGGCGGCCGTCCCGGTACACCGGGCGGAGCAGCCGAACGGCTTCATAATCGGTGACCACCTTTTGTTTCCAGCGGTACTCCGGGTGGATCATCCGCAGGGGCCCCCGAGGATCCTCCTCTTCCTCCAACACGATGAGGTCGCCGACAAATCGCCCTTCTTTCAGAATGCGCACCACGTTTTTACGTCCCGGAAGCGTCACTTTCGCGGGATTCTCCGAAAGTTTGATCGGGGTGCTCCACCGGCGGGTTCCTCCTTCCTCCCATTCCACGGCGGCCAATTTGTACACCCCGCCCAGGGCAGGGTCGGATTTGGCGGTGATCAGGTTCGTTCCCACTCCGAAGGCATCGATCGGCGCTCCTTGGGCGATCAGATCGCGGATGATGAATTCGTTCAGATCGGATGAGGCCACGATCACCGCGTTCGGGAATCCGGCCTCGTCGAGCGCGGACCGGCACACCCGGGACAGATACGCGAGATCGCCGCTGTCGATCCGGACGCCCACCGGTTCATAACCGCGCTCTCGCAGTTGTCGAAACACGGTGATGGCGTTGGGAAGACCGCTGTGTTCGACATCGGTAGTGTCGACGACGAGAAGGCACTGGTCCGGAAACGCTTCGGCGTACCGCATAAATGCGCGCAACTCCGCCTCCTTGGCGTCCTCCGGAGAGTGAATTTCGTCGTGAAAGGCGAGCACGAAGCTGTGACCCATGGTTCCGGTGATCGGAATGCCGAACCGCCGACCGGCCTCGGTGGTCGCCGTCTTGCTCACTCCCCCGATATAAGCCGCCCGCGCGCCGTCGATGGCAGCGTCGATCCCCTGAGCCCGCCGGGCGCCCATTTCGATGATGGGTTTGCCTGAGGCTGCCTCCACCATGCGGTGAGCGGCCGTGGCGATCAGGCTCTGGTGATTGACGTATGTGAGGAGCACGGTTTCCAGAAGCTGTACTTCGAACAGCCGCCCCTCCACCCGGAGCATGGGTTCCCTGGGAAACATCACCGTTCCCTCGGGCGGGGCGTAAATGACGCCTTGAAAGCGGAAACGGTGCATCAAATCCCAAAACTCTTCATCCCGAATTTGAGGCGCCACGCTCTTCAAATAACGGATCTCGTCCTCGCCGAACCGGAAGTGTTCAATCCCCTGCAGAACGCCCTCCAGGCCGGCGAACAGGACATAGGGATGATCGAATGGCCCCCGCCGGTAAAACAGATCGAACACCGCCCGGCGGTTGTGAATCCCGGCCCGAAAATACCCGTAGGCCATGGTCAGTTCATAAAAATCAAAGAGCAACGGAAAGTTCACCCGCCGCCCCCCCTTTCTTCCGATCGCGCATAACCGTTCGTCATACGAATTGTAGCACAACCCTGAGGTGGATGTCCGCCGCTTCGCTCAAGTTCGTTGTTCGCCGGGGCTGTGAACGGGGATGGTGCCGATCTGCGGTGTCTGATATAATATATAACGTCAAATGATATATTTAAATTCAATTAATGGAATACCAATGGCTCTGCCGGGGGTGGGCGGGGTGAATCAGGAGGTACTCCGGCGGGTGAAGGCGGCGGCGTCTCCGGCCGAATTGCACGAAATTCATCAATGGGCGATAAGAAACGTGACAAAACTGACCGCCTTGGCCGACCTGCATGATCAACTGTTCTGTCGGGTGGTGTCTTTGGTCGTGGCCGGTTTGGAGCGGGAAGGGTGGGGATGGCCCCCTGCGCCGTACTGTTGGCTTCAATTGGGAAGCGGCGCCCGGCGGGAGCAGATGATCAGCACCGATCAAGACAATGCTCTGATCTATGAACTCCCCGGGAGGGTACATGAGGAAGCGGAGCGGTATTTTTCGGAAATGGCCGATCGGGTGGTGCGCGGCCTGGCGGAGGTCGGGTATCCGCTGTGTCAGGGATACGTCATGGCGGTCAATCCCCGGTGGCGTGGGACGCCCGAGCAGTGGGAAGGGCGGGTTCAAAACTACTTGGACTACCCGGACTGGGCGAATATTCGGCTGCTTCTTATCGCGGTCGATCAGCGTCCGGTGTGCGGGGCGGAGCGGCTGGGGATTCATGTCCGCCGTCGCCTGGTGACAGCTCTGCAGGAGGCGCGGTACGCGCTTTGGTCGGCGGCCAGGCATGCCTGGGAAGATCAGCCCGCGGCGCTCACGGCTTTCGGAAACATCCGCACGGCGAAGGGGGAATGGGAGGGGACGTTGGATATCAAAACCGGGCTGTATGCCCCGCTTGTGGGGAGCGTTCGGTTGTGGGCCGTTCACTGGTCCATTGAAGAACCTGCCACCAGGAGGCGAATCGAGAGCCTGGCGAACGCAGGGGCGTGGAACCGGGAGGATGCCCGGGAGGTCGCCCGAGCGCTGGAGACCTGTATTACTCTCCGGTGGCAGAGGCATCGCCGTTGTATCGAAGCCAATGCGCGGCCGGATGATCGAATTCGGGTGGCGGAATTGCCCCGGGAAGAGTACGAACGTTTGCGTCGGGCGTTGGTGGCGGTCCGCGTCCTGCAGAAACGGACCCGCCAATATTTTCAGCATCTCTATCGACGGAGGTGAGGACGGTGAAACCGCAAAGGCTGGGATGGTTCCAACGCCTGCTCAAAAATCGCGATGTAACGGCGCTCCTGGCCGCGTCCACCGAGGGTTCCGCCCCCGCCGAGGCGGCGCTTCGCAGCATGGTGCGGGAGATCAACCGCCGGGACATCTGGGAGGAATCCCTGGACCGGTTGAAGTATGTGGTTTTCGATACCGAGACCACCGGCTTCGATTGGCGGTCGGACGCCCTGATCGAAATCGGCGCGGTGCACGTGGAGGGGCGTGAGGTGAATGAGGAGCGGTCGTTTTCGTCCCTGATCGCTCTGGAACCCGGCCGTTCGCTCCCGGAACCGGTGCGACGGATCACCGGGCTCACGGAAGAAGAGCTCCGCGGGGCGCCGAACGTGGGCGAGGTGCTGTCGAAATTTATGGTGTTTTGCGGTGATGGGGTCTTGGTTGCCCACCACGCCCAGCACGACGTAAATTTTCTTAACGTTTCTTTGAGCAAATTGTATGGAATCCAGCTTCCACTCCGGGTGGTGGACACCGCCCGGGTGGCGCGAAAACTGTGGCCGGACAGCGGAGAGGCCACCCTGGATTATTTGATCGAACGGATGGACATCCCGCCGCTGAACAGACACCGGGCCTTGAATGACGCACTGTTGACCGCCCGGATCTGGAGCGTGTTTCTCGGGGTTTGCATGAGAAAAGGGATTACGAGATGGGGAGAATTTTTTACGTGGTTAAAATCGGACGCGGTTTAATCGTGATCTATATTGACATATATGGTTATTGTATATATCATATAAAGTGTTTCTTTGACATCCGCGAGAAGGAGGAGGGCGGGCAATGGTGAAATTGGCGAAGTGGGGGCTCCTGCCGGCTCTGGTGCTGCTGGCTCCGTCGGTGGCTTTTGCGGCGGATCCGACCGCCAAGGACGTCGCCCAGGCGGTGGATACGGTGTGGGTGGCGGTGACCGCATTCTTGGTATTTTTCATGCAGGCCGGGTTTGCCCTGCTGGAAGCCGGCTCCACGCGAATGAAAAATGCCGGCCACATCGCCGGGAAGAACATTTTGAGCTTCGGGTTGGCCGCTCTGGTGTTCTGGGCCGTGGGATTTGCCATCAGTTTCGGACAAGGGAACGCCTTCGTCGGCACCCAGGGGTGGTTTTTGAACGTCGGCGACGACATGGTGGATAAGGTGTTCGGCTCCTTATCGTACAGCGACGTTCCCCTCGGCGCCAAGTACATGTTCGAAGTGGTGTTCGCCGGCGTATCCCTGGCGATTTTCTGGGGCGGAATCGCCGAGCGGGCCAAACTGATCGTGTACTTTATCTTTGGAATCCTGTTTTCGGCTCTCATCTATCCGGTTGTGGCGCACTGGATCTGGGGCGGCGGCTGGCTGTCGAGCCTGGGCATGCAGGATTTTGCCGGATCCACGGTGGTTCACCTGCAGGGCGGGGTGGCGGCCTTGGTCGGCGCGATCCTGCTCGGTCCCCGCATCGGCAAATACGGCAAGGACGGCAGTGTCAACGCCCTGCCCGGGCACAACACAGTGTACTCGGTCCTCGGGGTGATCATTCTCTGGTTTGGCTGGTTCGGATTCAACCCCGGCAGCACCCTGTCCGCGATGAACACGTCGTTTGCGTACATCGCCATGACCACGAACTTGGCGGCGGCGGCCGGAGGCGTCGCGGCGCTGTTGACCGCCTGGGCGGTGCTCGGCAAACCCGACATCTCCATGATGCTCAACGGCGTTTTGGCCGCCTTGGTGGCCATCACCGCCAGCTGTGCATTCGTCGCTCCTTGGGCCGCGGTGGTGATCGGGGCCATTGCCGGGTTCATCATGGTCCTCTCGGTGCAGTTCTTTGACCGGGTGGTGCGGGTGGACGATCCGGTGGGCGCCTTCTCGGTACACGGCGTCGCCGGAATCTGGGGCACGCTGTCCACGGGGTTCTTCGCCACTCCGGATCTGGTGAAGTCGGTCGGCGTCGGGGCGCCGGGCCTGTTCTACGGCGGCGGCCTCCACCAATTGGGAGTTCAGGCTGCCGGGGTCTTGGCGGCCGGATTGTATGTGTTGGTGGCGTCGTTCATCATTCTGTATCTGATAAAAGTCACCGTGGGACTGCGCATCAGCCGGGAGGAAGAAATCATCGGCCTGGATGTCAGCGAACATGGCGCGTCGGGGTATCCCGAACAACTCCCCCACGGCGGCGAATTCTCACCGGGAGGGGATTCCCGCAGCCCCATGTCCCCCACGGCCTGAGGCGATCCCGGGAGAAACGGGAGTCCGGATCGGCCCGGCGATGGGCCGCACAGGAACCGCGGTTCGACCGACAGCAGTCGGCGTCCGCGGTTCTTGCTGTTTTCGGCCC
>JASBVV010000013.1 GCA_029960885.1 Kyrpidia sp.
CTGCCGACCATGGAAGCGGCAAAATTCCTCCGGGGCCGGGTGGATGCGGTAAACATCGCCGACAGTCCCATGGCCACCCTGCGGATGAGCCCCATTGCCCTGGCGCATATCGTGCAGGAGGACCTCGGTCTGGAGGCGATTTTCCACCTGACCTGCCGGGATCGCAATCTGCTCGGGCTGCAGAGTGAGCTGCTCGGAGCCGCGGCTCTGGGTGTGCGCAACATTCTCACCCTGACCGGGGATTCGCCGAGCCGGGGGGACCATCCCGACGTCAAAGGAGTGTTCGAAACCGATTCCATCGGGTTGGCGCGCATCGCCAAAAGGCTCAACGAAGGGTTCGATTTGGCGGGGAATGCATTGAACGGGACGACCCAATTTTTGATCGGCGGGGTGGCCAACCCCGGGGCGGACGACCTGGACTCCGAAGTGGCGAAGCTGGAAGCGAAAGTGGAGGCCGGGGTCCGGTTCGTGCAGACCCAGCCGGTGTTCGACATCGACACGGCGGAGCGGTTTTGGGAGCGGACCCGCCATCTTCCGGTGCACATTCTGTTTGGGCTCTTGCCCCTGAAATCCGGCCGCCAGGCCCGGTATTTCAACGAGAAGGTGCCGGGCATCCGGGTTGGCGAGGACGTGGTCCGGCGGGTGGAGGAGGGTGGCAGGGAAGCGGGCATCGCCCTCTGCCGGGAACTGTACGCCAGGTTGCGCGCCTTCGCCTCCGGCGCCCACCTGTTTCCCATCGGGGATCTCCGGGCGGTCTACGAAATTCTCGACATCGATACCGGGGAGGACCGGGTGGCCATCTGATCGCCCCCCGGAATTTCCTGGCAACCACGCCGCCGACATGCCGGCATGAGGGAGGTGTTCCGATCCGGAAGGGCGGCGGGCCGCCCGTTTCCCGGAAAACGGGTGCACCTGGGAAGGGGCCGTCAGAGGCGGATCCGGACCGGACGACCCGAGCGGACGTCCCTAATGCGGTAGAACAAATCCCATATGCTCCATGGCGGACCGCAGATTGGGTTCCGCCGTCGCCCGGGCCCGGGCGGCCCCGTCGGCAAGGAGGCGGTCCAGCTCCGGACTGTCGACCAGCTCCCGATACCGCTGTTGGAGAGGCTCGAGCCGGGCCACCACCGCCTCGGCCAAATCTTGTTTAAACGGGCCGTACCCCACTCCGGCGTATTTTTTCTCCAAGTCAGGAATGGGTGTGTCGGCACACAGAGAATAGATCGTCAACAGGTTGCTGACGGCCGGCTTGCGTTCCGGATCGAACCGGACCTCCGCCTCGGAGTCGGTGACCGCCCGGCGGATTTTCTTGCGGATGTCGTCCGGCTCGTCGAGCAGGGAAATGTAGCTGCCGGGGTTCGCGTTGCTCTTGCTCATTTTCTTGGTGGGATCGTCCAGGGACATGATGCGCCCGCCGACCTTGGGGATCAGGGGTTCGGGAATCACAAAGGTCTCCCCGTACCGCTTGTTGAACCGCTCGGCCAGGTCCCGGGTCAGCTCCAGGTGTTGCTTTTGGTCTTCGCCCACCGGGACGTGGGTGGCCCGGTAGAGGAGGATGTCCGCCGCCATGAGGGCGGGGTATGTAAACAGGCCGGCGCTCACGCCATCCTTGCCTTCGGATTTCTCCTTGAACTGGGTCATCCGTCCCAGTTCACCGTAGTGGACCAAACATTCCATCAACCAGCCCAACTGGGTGTGGGCGGGGACGTGGGACTGGAGAAACAGGACCGACCGGGCGGGGTCGATGCCGGCGGCGATGTACAGGGCGCTGAGCTGCCTCGATTGACGGTGCAAAGCCGCCGGTTCCTGCGGTACCGTCACAGCGTGAAGGTCCACCACACAGTAATAACATTCCGCTTGATCCTGGATTTCCACAAAATGGCGCATCGCGCCGAGGTAGTTGCCCAGGGTCGGTGTGCCGCTGGGCTGCATACCGGAGAACACGCGCATGGTCGTCA
>JASBVV010000014.1 GCA_029960885.1 Kyrpidia sp.
TCTGGCCCCGGCCGGTGGCGGGATTTGTGGAATCGACCTCCTGGTTGTTTGTGGGCCTGGATATGGCCGCCATGGCGGTTTTCCTCTTTCTTTGGCTCCGGTGGCGGGATACAATAAACATTGGGTGAAGAACATGAGCGAAGCGCGTCGGTGGTTGAAAGAAAAGTTGGCGCTCCTCCCGGCCAAGCCGGGGGTGTATCTCATGAAGGATGCCGAGGGCCGGATCATTTATGTCGGCAAGGCGAAGATGTTGAAACATCGCGTCCGTTCGTATTTCACGGGCAGCCATGATGTGAAAACTCAAAAATTGGTTTCAGAAATTGCCGATTTTGAATACATTGTGACGGATAACGCCGTGGAGGCGTTGATTCTGGAGTGCAATTTGATCAAAGAGCATCAGCCGCCTTTCAACATTATGCTGCGGGATGACAAGTCGTACCCTTACATCAAGATCACCCGCGAGGAACATCCCCGGCTGGAGATTGTTCGGCGGACGGCCAAAGATGGGGCGACGTATTTTGGACCCTACCCGAATTCCGGTTCGGCCATGGAAACGAAACGCCTCCTTGATCGGCTGTATCCCCTGCGTAAATGCCGGAGTTTGAAAAAGAAGGTCTGTCTCTATTATCACATCGGGCAATGCCTGGCTCCGTGCGAGTATCCCGTCGATCCGGACCGTTATGAAGCGATTCGGAAGGACATCGGACGGTTCTTGGGCGGCGGGCATGGGGAGATCCTGGCCGAGTTGGAGCGGCGCATGCACGAGGAGGCGGAAGCCCTTCGGTTTGAGCGAGCCAAGGAATTGCGGGATCTCATTCAACACATCGGCCGGGTGATGGAAAAGCAGAAGATCGTTTTTCACGATCGCGTGGATCGGGATGTGTTTGGTTTTTATGTGGAGCGCGGGCGCATGTGCGTCCAGGTGTTTTTCATCCGGCGGGGGAAGTTGATCGAGCGCGCGGTGCAGGTGTTTCCCTACTACAACGACCCGTTGGAAGATTTCGGTTCTTACGTGGCGCAGTTTTATTTTGAGGAGACCGAGCGGCCAAAAGAGATCTATCTGCCCGAAGGGGTGGAGACCGACGTACTGGGGGAGTGGCTGGGGGCCAAGGTGGTTGTGCCCAAGCGCGGACCCAAACGGAAGTTGGTGGAGATGGCGTGCGAAAACGCCCGGATCGCCCTTCTGGAAAAATTGGCCCTCGAAGAGCGGGATTTGGAGCGAACGGTGGGGGCGGTCCGGGAGCTGGGGGACGTATTGGCGATTCCGGCTCCCCGGCGGATTGAGGCCTTCGACAACTCGAACCTCCAGGGCGCGGATGCCGTGGCCGCCATGGTGGTTTTTGTGGACGGCCAACCGGGAAAAAAAGAGTACCGCAAGTTCAAAATCAAATCGGTCAAGGGCCCGGACGATTACGCCTCGATGCGGGAGGTGATCCGCCGCCGGTATACCCGGGTGTTGCGGGAAAAGCTGCCCCTTCCGGACCTTGTGGTGGTCGACGGCGGAAAGGGCCAGATCCGGGCGGCGCTGGAAGTGCTTCAGGATGAGCTGGATCTGGACATTCCCGTATGCGGCTTGGCCAAAGACGATCGCCACCGCACGGATCAACTGTTTTTGGGAGATGATCCGGAGCCGGTGCCCATCGACCGGCACAGCCAAGCGTTTTACCTGCTCCAGCGGATTCAGGAGGAGGTTCACCGGTTTGCGGTGACGTTCCACCGGCAAACCCGGGGGAAACGGGTGATGCGTTCGGTGCTCGACGACATTCCCGGGGTCGGGGAGAAGCGAAAGCGAAAATTGCTGCAGCATTTCGGCTCCATTGAGGCCATGCGCCACGCTTCGGTGGAGGAGTTCCGCCAGGCGGGCATCGGTGATCGGCTGGCGGAGCAGATTTTGGAAGTTCTGCGATAGGGCGCTCTGCCGCAGGGGCGCAGAGAGACTCGTTTCCTGCACTTGGGCCCGCAGGTCGCCCGCTGATGCCTATGGTGCGAGGAGTGATTGGTTTCCCTTCGAAAGCCCCGGTTTTCCCGGATCTGTACAGGGTCGCGCGGCCTATGCTATACTGAATCGCGAATTGCCATACGCACTCTCACACCGAACGGGGTAGAGGCGCGGGGTTCATGAGTACCTGCGGGGAGGTGAAGGGACCGTTGATCCGTGCGGGAAAGGGGACTTCGCCGAAGCGTCGGCCGCGGCCCTTCAGGCGCCGGCGCTGGGTCTGGGTCGAAGAGATCCGGAACTGTCACAAGGGATCCCCTTGTGGAGTGCTACTGCCTGGGAGAGAGGCTGCGACACCGTGCAGAGAACAGCAGCGGTAGATCGGGCCTGTCTACGGCTGTTTTTTTATGTCCGTTCCGCCGCCGGCGGGGCTGGTGAACGCGGTGAGGAGGAGAGAAATGTGGCGCGAATCGTCATGAAGTTTGGCGGCAGTTCCGTGGCGACGGCGGAACGCATGCAGCGGGTGGCCGAACGGGTAGCGCGGGCAAAAGAGCAAGGCCACCAGGTGGCGGTGGTGGTATCGGCCATGGGGGATACCACGGACGATCTCATCGCCCTCGCTAGGCAGGTGAACGACCGGCCGCCGGCCCGGGAACTGGACATGCTGCTCAGCACCGGAGAACAGGTGTCCATCGCCGTCTTGGCGATGGCCATCCAGCGTCTGGGCGTTCGCGCGGTGTCTCTGACCGGGGGGCAGGCCGGTTTTCGGGTCGAGCCCGTTTTTGGGAAGGCGAGAATCCTTGACGTCGACGCACGCCGGGTGGAGCGGTTGTTGGCCGACGGACAGGTGGCTGTGGTTGCGGGGTTCCAGGGGGTCACCGATGAAGGGGAGATCGCGACGCTGGGCCGGGGAGGATCGGATACCACCGCCGTGGCCTTGGCTGCCTCGGTCGGGGCGGATGTATGCGAGATCTACACCGACGTGGACGGCGTGTACACCACAGACCCGAGAATCGTGCCCGAAGCGAGGAAGATCCCGGAGATCTCCTATGACGAAATGTTGGAGCTGGCCAATCTCGGAGCCGCGGTTCTCCATCCTCGGGCGGTGGAATACGCCAAACTGTACGGGGTTCCTTTGGTGGTTCGCTCCAGCTTCCATGACGGGGCCGGGACATGGGTGAAGGAGGAAGTGGAAGTGGAACAGGGACAGGTGGTGAGGGGAATCGCCCACGATCTGAACGTGGCCAAGGTTTCCCTGGTGGGTGTGCCCAATCGCCGGGACAGTCTCGGACGGGTGTTTCATGCCCTGGCCGAGGAAAATATCAATGTGGACATTATCGTGCAGAGTATCGTTCATAACGATGTGCATGATATTTCCTTCACGGTGTGCCGGGACGATCTGCCCGGGACCCTGCAGGTGCTGGAGGGCATGCGGGTCGAACTGGGTGTCGGAGAGATCGTTGCGGAAGAAGAATTGGCCAAGGTGTCCATCGTGGGAGCCGGAATGATCAGCAATCCCGGGGTGGCCGCCCGGATGTTCGACGCGTTGACCGAGGCGGGGATGTCCATCCGCATGGTCAGCACGTCGGAGATCAAAGTCTCTTGTGTGATCGACGCCGAAGATGTCCGTCGGGCGGTGCAGGTGTTGCACCGGGCGTTTGACCTGTCCGGGACGCCCGAGGAGAGTGCCGGGACGGTCACTGCGTGAGCCCCTGCGGCCCTCGTTATCGGAGGCCGTGCCAAGTGATCTGTTCGACCCGCTCCATGGTCAGAAATCCATGAAACGACAATTGATCCAGGGCGTCCAGATAACGCCGGATCACCGGCTCTTCGTCCACGAACTCGAGGATCAGGGGCAGGGCCGACTCCGTTTCAAAATAGCGCCAACTCCTCTGAATGCCGCTTCGGCCGAACCCTTCCAGGGCTCGGTATAGGGTGGCACCGCCCAATCCGCTGACCCGGGCCAATTCCATGAGCACCCGGGCCATCGGTCGCCCGTGGATCCGGTCGCGTTCGGTACAATAGATCCGAAGCCGGAGGCGGTATTCCGCATCCCACATGCCGTGGTCCCTCCCGCTGCCCGATGGGGCGCAAATGTCGATGGTAATGTATGTTGAAGGCTGTTGATCCTTGTCGGCTGCGGCCCAGGGCCGGACGGGACCTTTCGGTGATCCGCCCGGGGTTGCCGAATGTTGACACGCGATTTTTGATCGTGTTACACTCAGACACAAAGCTGTTGGAGAACCGAATAGCACGGCGTGACTCTTATCGAGAGTGGTGGAGGGACTGGCCCGATGAAGCCCGGCAACCACCGCCTGACGGCGGAGAGGTGCCAATTCCTGCAGGATCCGGCGGGATCCTGAGAGATAAGGGGCGGACTCTGCTGCAGCAAGCCCCCTCTTGTCGGATCGGACGAGGGGGCTTTTCGATGGTCGGGGGGTCCGTGACGAAGGGAGTGTGCGGCGATGATTCACAAGGGCGGGAAAAAGGGCGTGGTCAAGGTCGGGCCCGTTCCCTTGGAATGCGGGCAGGTGTTGGATGAGGTGGACATCGCCTATGAAGCTTATGGGGATCCCGGAGCGGCGCAGGACCGTACCATCCTGGTCTGTCACGCCTTGACAGGGGATGCCCATGCCGGAAGTCTGGAAGGGCAGCCCGGCTGGTGGGACGGTCTCATCGGACAGGGACGGGTTCTGGATACCGACCGGTATTATGTGGTCTGTTCGAATGTACTCGGCGGATGTGCGGGATCGACCGGCCCGGGGTCGCCGGGCCCGGACGGCCGCCCCTGGGGCAGGCGCTTTCCGACCATCACGATCCGGGACATGGTCGAGGCCCAGCGGCTGTGGTTGGAACAGTTGGGCATTACCCGGTTGTACGCGGTGATCGGGGGATCGATGGGCGGCATGCAGGCGTTGGAATGGGCGGTGAGTTATCCCGAGCGGGTGGAACGGTGTGTGCCCATCGCCACCAGCGCCCGGCTGTCGGCGATGGCCATTGCCTACAACGATGTGATGCGTTTGGCGATCATGAATGATCCGGCTTGGCGAAACGGCGATTATTACGGCGGGGAGAAGCCGGCCGCCGGCTTGGCTCTGGCCCGGATGGTGGGCATGATTACCTATCGCGGCCCGCAGTTGTACAATGCCCGTTTCGGGCGGAGCATGGTGAGCCCGGAGGGAAGTCAGGGCAGAGAACTGGATTTTGACAGCCGGTTTCAGGTGGAGAGTTATCTGCGGTACCAGGGAGAGAAATTGGTCCGTCGGTTTGACGCAAACTCCTACCTGTACCTGATCAAGGCCATGGATCTCCATGACATCGGGCGGGGTCGGGGAGGGGTCGAGGCGGCGTTCGCCCGAGCGGAGTCGGAATTTCTCTGTGTGGGAATCGACTCGGACATTTTGTATCCCGCCCGGGAGCAAATCGAGATCGCCGAGGGGCTTGCGGCGGCGGGAAAGCGAGTGACGTATCGCGAAATCGCTTCAGTGTACGGCCACGATGCCTTTCTGGTGGAGTTTCAACAAATGGCCGAGATTCTCGGGGAGTTTCTCGAACCGGCCCCGAAGAAGGTCTGCTCGCCGGAAACGTGAGGGCCTGATGGGACCGCACGGCGGCACGCCGTGGCCGGCTTTGCTGTGCAATTTCAACGCAATCCTTGTTGTGCCCTTTTTACTGTGAGAAAAACAAAAATTCCCGCATCTGTATCAATGAACGAATCCTCCTGTTTGACCGCAAGATGGCCCCCGATTCCTTGACATGACCCAGGGGAAACTTTAAAATTTCTTTGTACGTTGAACCGCGGTCACGACGTTTTCGGGCATGCTAGAGCATAGGGTTCGGAGTGAACGGCAATCGCTACGGATTGCCTTCCTTTTATGCTGTCTTCAGGCCAACAGAAGGAGGAACGATTCGCGGTGTCACAGGACAAGAGGGAGTTTGTCTTTCGACGGTTACATACCCTGGCGGGTGTGGTGCCGGTGGGGCTCTTTCTGATCGAGCACCTGTTTACCAATGCCAGCGCGATCAACGGCCCCCAGGCATACAATGATGCCGTCGCGTTTATCCAAAACCTCCCGTTTCTGACGTTGATTGAATTTGTTTTTATCTTTATCCCTCTGTTGTACCACGGCGTGTACGGGCTGTACGTGGCGTTCACATCCGGGTACAATGTCGGACGTTACGGGTGGTTTCGGAACTGGATGTTCGTTCTGCAACGGATTACGGGTGTCATCACCTTTATCTTCATCATTTTCCATCTGTGGACGACCCGGTTCAGCGGGAATGCCCCGAGTTTCGATCTCGTCCACCGCATTGTGTCCAACCCGGCGGCGTTTTGGTTCATGGTCATCGGCGTGGTGGCGGCGGTTTTCCATCTGAGCAACGGACTGTGGTCCTTTTGCATCCACTGGGGGATCAGCGTGGGGCCCCGGTCGCAGCGGGTGTTCGCCTATGTGTTTGGAGTCTTTTTCCTGATCATGAGTTACGTCGGCATCAGTGCACTGGTCGCATTTACCCACGGGGCGGCGTGAGGAGGAGTCGGCATGAGTCAGCAAAAGGTGATCGTGGTCGGCGGCGGTTTGGCAGGGCTGATGACGGCCATCAAGGTGGCGGAAGCGGGCGTACAGGTGGAACTCTTTTCTCTGGTGCCCGTCAAGCGGTCTCACTCGGCCTGCGCCCAGGGGGGGATCAACGGGGCGGTGAACACCAAGGGAGAGGGCGACTCGCCCTGGGAACATTTTGACGACACCGTGTACGGCGGCGATTTTTTGGCCAACCAGCCGCCGGTGCTGAAGATGTGTGAAGCGGCACCGGGCATTATTTATCTGATGGACCGGATGGGCGTGATGTTCAACCGCACACCCGAAGGGCTCCTGGACTTCCGGCGTTTCGGTGGAACGAAACATCACCGGACGGCCTTTGCCGGAGCGACCACGGGGCAACAGTTGTTGTACGCACTGGACGAGCAGGTGCGGCGTTACGAAGCCGCGGGTCTCGTCCAAAAATATGAGGGCTGGGAGTTCTTGCAGGCGGTCCTCGACGACGAGGGCCAATGCCGGGGCATTGTGGCCCAGGATCTGCGTTCCATGGAAGTGCATGTCTTTCGCGGCGATGCCGTGGTGATGGCCACCGGAGGGTTGGGGTTGATTTTCGGAAAGAGCACCAACTCGATCATCAATACGGGGTCCGCGGGGTCCGCCGTGTACCAACAAGGGGCGTATTTCGCCAACGGGGAGTTTATCCAGGTGCACCCGACGGCCATTCCGGGGGACGACAAACTGCGGTTGATGTCCGAATCGGCCCGGGGTGAAGGCGGCCGGGTCTGGACCTATAAAGACGGGAAACCCTGGTATTTTCTCGAGGAAAAATACCCTGCTTACGGGAACTTGGTGCCCCGGGATATCGCCACCCGGGAGATTTTTCACGTCTGCGTGGACCTCGGCCTCGGTGTGAACGGGGAGAACATGGTGTATTTGGACGTCTCCCATATTCCGGCCGACGTGCTGAACGTGAAGCTGGGCGGTATTCTCGAGATTTACGAGAAGTTTGTCGGGGAAGACCCGCGGAAGGTGCCCATGCGGATTTTCCCCGCGGTGCATTACTCGATGGGCGGTTTGTGGGTGGATTACGATCAGATGACCAACATCCCCGGGCTGTTTGCCTGTGGGGAGGCGGACTACCAGTATCACGGCGCGAACCGGCTCGGGGCGAATTCCTTACTGTCGTGTATCTACGGGGGCATGGTGGCCGGCCCCAAGGCGGTGGAATGGATCCGGGGCGTGAAAAAATCGGCCGAGGATCTGCCCGACCACCTGTTTGAAACCGAACGGAAGAAGCAAGAGGAGCGGTACGAGTCGATTCTGCGCATGGAGGGGCCGGAGAATCCTTATAAATTGCATCGCGAACTCGGCCAGTGGATGACGGACAATGTGACCATCGTTCGCTACAATGACCGGTTGAAAAAGACCGACGAGAAGATCCAGGAACTGATGGAACGATGGCACCGGATCGGCGTGGCGGATAAGTCCCGCTGGGAGAACATGATGGCTCCTTTCACGCGGCAATTATGGAATATGCTGCAGCTCGCCCGGGTGATCACCCTGGGAGCCCTTAACCGCGATGAAAGCCGGGGCGCTCACTACAAACCGGAGTTTCCCAATCGAGATGATAAAAACTGGTTGAAAACCACCAAGGCCAAATTCACGCCGGATGGGCCGCAATTCGAGTATGAGCCGGTGGATGTATCGCTGATTACACCCAGGCCGCGGAAGTACGATGTGGATAAGGAGGCGACCAAGGCGTGAGCGAGAAGACGATCCGCCTCATTGTACAGCGCCAGGATGCGCCCGACGGCAAGCCGTATGACGAAGAGTTTGAGATACCGTATCGGGCGAACATGAATGTCATCGCCTGTCTGATGGAGATCCAGCGCAACCCCGTCAACGCCATGGGCCGGCCGGTGGCTCCGGTGGTCTGGGAATCCAACTGTCTGGAGGAGGTGTGCGGTGCCTGCTCCATGGTGATCAACGGGAAACCCCGTCAGGCCTGCACCTCGTTGGTGGATCAGCTCGAACAGCCCATTCGGCTCCAGCCGATGCGCACGTTCCCCGTGGTGCGGGATCTGGTGGTGGACCGCAGCCGGATGTTCGAAGCGTTAAAAAAGGTGAAAGCCTGGGTGCCTATCGACGGGACCTACGACCTCGGCCCGGGCCCTCGGATGCCGGAGCGGGATCGGCAATGGGCCTACGAGCTTTCGAAGTGTTTCACGTGCGGGTGTTGTGTCGAGGCGTGTCCCAATGTGAACGACAAGACGTCGTTCATCGGGCCCTTCGCCATCAGCCAGGTCAGGCTGTTCAACACCCATCCCACCGGCCGGATGCATCGGGAAGAGCGCCTGGAAGCGCTGATGGGCGAAGGCGGCATTCATGAGTGCGGCAATGCCCAAAACTGTGTGCAGGTGTGCCCGAAGGGGATCCCCCTGACCACGTCGATTGCGGCGGTCAACCGAGAGGTCAACAGTTACGCCATCGGCAGTTGGCTCAAAAAATAGGAAACGGTTTCGAAAGGCTTCCATGGCCCGGCCCGAGCCGTTTGACGCGCCGGGCCGCCGTTTTTCCGGAAACCTTCGGCTCGGAGCGCCCGGCGAAGGGGACGGGCCGGGACTGGCTCATTGGTCCCGGATTGTGCATATGGTGGCGACGAAGTGTACAGATGTCCGGTTGTCGCTCGTTCCGGCCGATACGAGCCGCGCTTCGGGCGCGCGCGGAGGCGGGAGTGGACGAGTTGCCATCCTTGGTACGCGGTCATAGGATACTTTGACTGTATCCCTCCCTTGTCATTGATGCCGCGTACAAGGAGGGATCAACCGGTGACAGCGATGGGAGACGTTCGAGGGAAATCGCTCTTAACCGCTCGGGAGCGGGAAGTGTTCGAACTTCTCGTTCAAGACAAAACCACGAGAGAGATTGCCGAGCAATTGTATATCAGTGAAAAGACCGTCCGCAACCATATTTCCAATGTGATGAAAAAACTGAACGTCAAGGGAAGATCCCAAGCGGTGGTGGAACTGGTTCGCCTGGGGGAGTTGAAGATTTAACAAAACCGGGATCCTTCGTTGACGTTTCGGCAAAGGGAACATTACAATGGGGGCAAACGAGGATGGGAGGCTCTGTATGGAGCGGCGGTGGGTTCCCGGACAAGAGTTGGTCAGCGAAATCGAGCAAGAACTTCGCTACATCAGCCGCATTATCCGTCAGAAGGGCCGGGAAATCCACGTAAATTTCCAGATCACGCCCCCTCAATTCGAAGCCATGATGTTGATCCGCGACCATGGAATTCTGACCATGGGTGAACTCAGCAATAAGATGTTTTTGGCATACAGCACCACCACGGACCTGGTTGACCGGTTGGAACGGAACGGATTGGTGGAACGGCTTCGGGATCCGGCGGATCGGCGGGTGGTGCGACTTCGGGTGTTGGATCGCGGCATCGCCATGATCGAACAGGTACTAGAGGCGCGCCGGGCCTATCTGCGGGAGGTGCTGGAGCGGATGGACCCCGCCAGGGTTCCGGTATTGGCCGATGCCTTGAGGGATTTGATCGCCCATATTCAGTCGTAGTCGGTACAGGTTCCCGCTGGGGAGCCTTTTACTTTTGTCCCCGCACCGGCATACGGGCCCGTCATACTCGTATATATATGGATGAGCGCGAGAGGGATGGGAGGGATGGCCGGTGAAGGGGATATGGCGTAGATGGACGATGGTGGCGGCGGTGGGTTTTCTCGCGGCGGGCTGCGGATTTGGAAGTCCGACATCACAGCCGATCGATCAGCCGCCGGAAGGTGCGGTGCCCGACGAGCCCCCGGGTTCCCAGGCCAAGGAGACGTTGCAAGCCACTTTGTACCTTGTCAATCCGCAGGGGTATGTGGTGCCGGTGGCGCAGTCTATACCGAAAGTGACCGGGATCGCGGCGGAGGCCCTGGGATACACGGTTCGGGGCGGCCCGGGGGACGCGTTGGCGGCGAAGTGGGGCTTGAAAGGGGCTCTCCCGCCGGGAACGAAGGTGCTCGGCATGGATATCAAGGACGGTCTGGCCAAGGTAGATTTTTCCAAAGAAATCCTCCAATACAAAACGCCCCAAGAGGAACGGCAGATTGTGGACAGTGTGGTTTGGACACTGACGGAATTCCCCTCCGTCCGCCAGGTTCAACTGTTGGTGAATGGAAAACTCCTGCAGAACATGCCTGTGGCGGGGACGCCCGTCGGACAGCCGCTGAGCCGGGCCATGGGGATTAACCTGAACGTGTCCGGGAATATCGATCCGTCCAATACGGAAAAATTGACCCTGTACTACCGGTCCGGATCGGGTGATGGGGCTTATCTCGTGCCCGTGACCAAAATTCTCCCGGCGGGGGCCGGGACGGATGTGGTGAAAGAGACGGTGGAGCAACTGGCGGATCCCGGTATACAGGGCCTTCAGTCTCCGGTGGCGGACCAGGCGAAAGTGGTGCACACGAGCCTGGATGGAAACCTCGCTGCGGTGGATTTTGACCGCTCTTTCTGGACCGATCAGAAACCGGACCAGTCGGTGGCGGCGCTGGTGCTTTCCTTGGCTCAAAGCGCCCATGTCTCTCAGGTGAAAGTCACGGTAAAAGGAGAGGCGCCGGTCGTCAAAGGCCTGGATTTGGCCAAACCGGTGTCGGTGCCGCGATATGTCAATACATCCCGGCTGTAAGGACGGAGGGTCTCTTGTCGAGGATGGGGCCCTGTCCCTCCGCCCCGACTTGCGCCAGGGCGTTTCTGCCTGCAGGCTCTATGGTATAATCGTTGATGAACAGCGGTCCAATTGCCGCAGAAAGGACGATCGTCGCCGATGGACATCGTTTTGGCCACAAAAAACCGCGGCAAGGCCAAGGAATTCGACGAGCTGCTCCGGCCTTTGGGCTGGCGGGTGTCAACCTTGGACTCCTTTGCGCGTTATGAGCCGCCCCCGGAAAACGGGGCGACTTTTTGTGACAACGCGTCGAGTAAAGCCAAAGCCGCCGCGGAGGCGCTCGGCCTTCCCGCATTGGCGGACGACTCGGGGCTGGAGGTGGAGGCTTTGGGGGGGCGGCCCGGAGTCTATTCGGCGCGATTTGCCGGCCCCGAGGCCACGGACGAAGAGAATAACCGGCTGCTGTTGGCCGAGTTGGCCCACAGCGGGATTCCGGGCCCGTGGAAGGCCCGATTCGTCTGTTGTCTGGCGCTCGCCTGGCCGAACGATCACGTCCGGACGTTCCTCGGCGAGGTGAGGGGATGGATCGTCGATCGACCTCGGGGCAAGGAGGGGTTCGGCTACGATCCTTTGTTTTGGTGTCCGGAACTCGGCCGAACGTTCGGGGAGGCTTCGCCGGCGGAGAAGAACCGCGTCAGCCACCGGCGCAAAGCCATGGAGGCCTTGGCGCGCGATTTGGGCGCGAGAGGACGAGGGGCGGGGGAAGCGACTCCCCGCTCTTGACGGACATGGGGCAGGTCCGTATAATACCCTGTGTGTATGTGGCGGCTCGTTGATGCGGGTGTAGCTCAATGGTAGAGCCCCAGCCTTCCAAGCTGGTTACGTGGG
>JASBVV010000015.1 GCA_029960885.1 Kyrpidia sp.
TGCTGATCGGACCCACGGGAAGCGGGAAAACGCTGCTCGCCCAGACCTTGGCACGCATTCTGAACGTCCCGTTCGCCATTGCCGACGCCACATCTCTCACCGAGGCGGGATATGTGGGGGAGGACGTGGAGAACATCCTCCTGAAGCTGATTCAGGCGGCGGATTATGATGTGGAAAAAGCGGAGAAAGGGATTATCTATATCGACGAAATCGACAAGATCGCCCGCAAATCGGAGAATCCCTCGATCACCCGGGATGTGTCCGGGGAAGGGGTGCAGCAGGCGCTGCTCAAGATTCTGGAGGGCACCGTGGCCAGCGTACCTCCTCAAGGCGGGCGCAAACATCCGCATCAGGAATTTATCCAAATCGACACGAGCAACATTCTGTTCATCTGCGGCGGGGCTTTTGACGGATTGGAGCAGATCATCAAGCGCCGACTGGGGCGGAAAGTGATCGGTTTCGGCAGCGAAGAGAGCCGGAGCGACGATTTGAGCAAAGATGAAGTCCTTTCGAAGGTTCTTCCGGAGGATCTTCTGAAATACGGACTGATTCCCGAGTTTGTCGGCCGCCTGCCGGTGATCACGACTCTGTCGGCCTTGGATGAGGCGGCTCTCAAACAAATTCTTCTCGAGCCGAAAAACGCCCTGGTGAAGCAATATCAGCGGCTCTTGGAGATGGACGATGTCCAATTGGAGTTCACCGACGAGGCCCTGACGGAGATCGCCCGGGAAGCCATCAAGCGCAACACCGGTGCCCGGGGACTTCGGGCGATCATCGAAGGGATCATGCTCGATGTGATGTACGAGGTTCCCTCCCGGGAAGATATTACGAAGTGCGTGGTGACCAAGGAAACGGTCATGTTGAAAGAACCTCCGATTCTGGTGAAGGCGGAGGGCCGAAAGAAAAAGAAAAAAGAAGAAACGGCCTGACAAAGACGGAATTCGGCGGTGAAATGCCCGCGCACGGAGGGGAGCGATCTCCTCCGTTTGTTTTTGTGGCAGCGCGGCATACTAGTGCCAGACTTTCCACGAGAGGGGATGGAGGGTGGGGTTGGGAACCGGCACCCGGATTGGGATATCTTCCCGTGGCAGACACCCGGGGTTCCACGGCATCAGAAGGAACCGGCCGCGGAGCCTTTTGCCGGAGTCCCCTACCCGTCGATCCTCTCGGCCCGTACTCAATTGGAACCGGGAATTCCCGATCTAGTGTTTTACAGGCCGATCACATTCCTATAGAATAGGAGTGCTGCACCCCGAACCGGCCGCTCCCGGCGGCAGTGACGGCGATCAGGAGGTGACGGTACAATGGCGGAATCCCGCGTGGCGTTACCGTTATTGCCTTTACGAGGGTTGTTGGTGTTTCCAACCATGGTTCTTCATCTGGATGTGGGGCGTGAAAAATCGGTTCATGCCCTTGAGCGGGCCATGGTGAGTGAACGCCGTATTCTGTTGGCCTCCCAGATGGAGTCCCACTTGGATGATCCCGGACCCGGCGAGATTTATTCCGTGGGCACCATCGCGGAAATTAAACAGATGTTAAAACTGCCAAACGGCACGATCCGGGTGTTGGTCGAGGGTCTCACCCGGGCGACGATTTTGCGATATGCGGAGACCGACGAGGTTTTTTTGGTGGAGGTCGAGCCCGTGACCGAGGAGACCGGCGACCCCAGTCCGGAGATCGAGGCACGGATGCGCAGCGTCCTGCACCAATTTGAACAATATGTAAATTTGTCGAAGAAAATCACCCATGAGACGTACCTGGCCGTGTTGGACATTGAGGAGCCGGGACGCTTGGCGGATGTGATCGCTTCCCACCTTCCGTTGAAGCTGAAGGACAAACAGGCGATCCTCGAAGCGTTCTCGGTGGAGGATCGCCTGGAGTTGCTCCTGCGGGTGCTGTCCGATGAACGCGAGGTCTTGGAGCTCGAACGCAAGATCAACCAGCGGGTTCGGCGCCAAATGGAAAAAACGCAGAAAGAATACTTTCTGCGGGAACAGATGAAGGCGATACAAAAGGAGTTGGGGGAGAAAGAGGGGCGGCTCGCCGAGACCGAGCAGCTGCGGGAACAACTGGCTTCCCTAGAGATGCCCGAGGACATTCGGGAACGAATTGCGAAAGAAATCGACAGGCTTGAAAAGATCCCTCAGGCTTCCGCTGAAGGTTCGGTGGTGCGGACCTATATCGAATGGCTCATGGCTCTGCCGTGGAAAGAACCGGAGCCTCGGGAGATCGATATCGGCCGGGCCGGGCAGGTGTTGGACGAGGACCATTACGGACTGGAAAAGGTCAAGGAGCGGATTATCGAATATCTGGCCGTTCAGAAACTGGCTCATCGCTTAAAGGGGCCGATCCTCTGCTTTGTCGGTCCTCCCGGGGTGGGCAAGACCAGTCTGGCCAAATCGGTCGCCCGGGCGCTCGGCCGCCGGTTTGTGCGGGTATCCCTGGGCGGGGTGCGGGATGAGGCGGAGATCCGCGGGCACCGGCGGACGTATGTGGGCGCATTGCCCGGTCGGATCATTCAGGGAATGAAGCAGGCCGGCGAGATGGATCCCGTGTTCCTGCTGGACGAGATCGACAAGATGAGTCACGATTTTCGCGGGGATCCCGCCTCCGCCTTGTTGGAGGTTCTCGATCCAGAGCAAAACCACACGTTCAGCGATCACTATATCGAAATGCCTTATGATTTGTCCAGAGTGATGTTTATTACCACGGCCAACGTGGTTCACACGATTCCGCAGCCGCTATTGGACCGCATGGAAGTGATTCACATTCCGGGGTATACGGAGTTGGAAAAACTGCGGATTGCCCGGGGGTATCTGGTGCCCAAGCAGGTGGAGGCCCACGGACTGGGCCCGGATCAGGTGTCGATCTCCGACGAAACCTTGCTCAAGGTCGTTCGCAGTTACACCCGGGAGGCGGGTGTGAGAAACTTGGAGAGGCAGATTGCCGCCATCTGCCGGAAGGCGGCCCGGCGGATTGTGGAGGGCAAAAAGAAAGTCAACGTGACCAAAGCCCGGTTGCAATCGTTCTTGGGTCCGGAACGGTTCCGGTTCGGGATGGCGGAGGAGCAGGATCAGGTGGGGGTGGCGACCGGATTGGCTTGGACCGAGGCGGGGGGCGACACCCTGTCCATCGAGGTGGCGGTGGTTCCGGGAAAGGGGAAACTCACCCTTACGGGGCAACTGGGCGACGTGATGAAGGAGTCGGCCCAGGCGGCATTCAGTTACATTCGGTCCCGGGCGGGGGAGCTGCAGATTCCTTCGGGGTTCCCCGATGAGTACGATGTGCACATTCATGTGCCGGAAGGGTCGATACCCAAGGACGGCCCCAGCGCCGGGATCACCATGGCCACCGCCTTGGTTTCCGCCCTGACGGGTCGGCCGGTGGCCAAAGAAGTGGCGATGACCGGGGAAATCACCCTGCGGGGTCGGGTGTTGCCCATCGGCGGCGTTAAAGAGAAGTGCCTCGGGGCGCATCGGGCCGGGGTGCAGAAAGTGCTCTTGCCGAAAGACAACGAAAAAGATGTGCAGGACGTCCCTGAAGCGGTGCGACGACAGCTCACGTTTGTCTACGTGTCGCATATGGACGAAGTGTTGGCTGAAGCGCTTCGTCCGGCCGCCGAACAAGGAGAACCCGTCCTGCAGCCGGTGTGAGGTGAGGGCGATGGTGGTGACCGATGCGGTTTTCGCCGGTTCCGAGGTCTCTCCCGATCGGTGGCCCAAAGACGGATTGCCGGAGTTTGCTTTTGCCGGAAGGTCGAACGTGGGGAAATCCTCCCTGATCAACCGGCTGGCGATGAGGAGAAAGCTCGCGCACACTTCCAACACGCCCGGACGGACCCAGACGTTGAATTTTTATCGGATCAACCATCGAATATACCTGGTCGATCTCCCGGGATACGGTTATGCGCGGGTGTCCCAGGACATACGCCGCCGCTGGGGAAAGATGATCGAAGGGTACCTGACGGGCAGGGGGCCGCTCCGCGGGGTGGTGCACGTGGTTGATCTGCGCCACCCCCCCACCGAGGACGACCGGCGGATGGTCGATTGGTTGAAAGCCCATGGGATCGAATGTCTGGTGGTGGCCACCAAGGCGGATAAGGTCGCTCGGAGTCGCAGGGCGGACCATCGGCGCCGGATCGAAACGGATCTGGGTGTGGGCGGATGCGTCGTGTTCTCGGCGGAGACGGGGGAGGGCCGGGACGAGGTGTGGGGATGGATCGGCGACCGGTTGTCTCAGGACCAGGGGGTTCCTTGCCCTTCATAAATCGTTCAGAATTCCCGTCCAAGGGCGGATGGGTCGGATGTTATAATAAACGATGGATGGTTGCAGTTGCGGATTTGTCATGGTTGAGGTGAAGACGATGCACATCCTGGTGATCGGCGTCAACCACCGGACGGCCCCGGTGGAAATTCGGGAACGGTTCAGCATCGGTCCGGAGCAACTGCCTCGGGCCTTGAGGACCCTGAGGGAGACCCGAAGTGTGTTGGAGAGCGTGATTCTCTCCACCTGCAATCGAACCGAAATCTATGCGGTGGTGGACGCGCTGCACCCGGGTGAGCAGTTCATTCGCCTGTTTCTGGCCGAAGTGTCCGGCTTGGATCGCACGGAATTCGGCGGTTACCTCTATGTGCATCAAAACGATGCCGCCATTCACCACTTATTCCGTGTGGCGGCGGGACTCGATTCGATGGTCCTTGGCGAGACCCAGATTCTCGGCCAGGTGCGGGATGCGTTCCAACAAGCCCAGGAAGCGGGGAATACCGGTTCCATCCTGAATCAGTTGTTCCGCCGGGCGGTGACCGCGGCGAAGCGGGGGCACACCGAAACCGGGGTGGGACAACATGCGGTTTCGGTCAGTTATGCCGCGGTGGAACTCGCGCGAAAAGTGTTCGGTTCGATGGAGGATAAAGTGGTTCTTTTGATCGGAGCCGGCAAGATGGGCGAGTTGACCGCGACTCACCTGTGGAATCACGGGGTGAGCCGGGTCCTGGTGGTGAACCGAACCTGGGAGCGGGCTCGGGAACTGGCGGCACGATTTTCTGGAGAAGCCTATGATTGGTCGGCGCTGGCGCTGGCCGTGGCGGAAGCGGATATCGTGATCAGTTCCACCGGTGCCGCGGGATATGTGCTTCATGAGGACACCGTGGCCAAAGTGTGCCGCCGCCGGCGTCAGCGGCCGTTGCTCCTCATCGACATTGCCGTGCCGAGGGATCTGGATCCGGGCATCAACGACGTTCCGGGCGCGTTCCTGTATGATATTGACGACCTTCGGGACGTGGTGGCTCAGAATCTCCAGGAGCGGGAGCGGGCCGCTCTTCGGGTGAAAGATATCTTGGAAGAGGAGATTCGCGGGTTCAAACAGTGGTACAATATGCAAGAGGTGATCCCCCTCATCCGGGAGTTGCGGGAAAAGGGGACTGCGATCCAACAGTCGATCATGGAGAGCTTGGTGCATAAGTTCCCGGATTTGGGCGAGCGGGAACGGGTGATCCTTCACAAGCACACGATGAGCATTGTCAACCAATTGCTTCGTGAACCCATTCTTCAGCTCAAAGCGATGGCGACGGAACCGGAGGCCGGCTTTTATCTGGAAACGGCCCGCCGACTGTTCGCTTTGGGGGAAGCCGGTGATTCCGGAGCCACCGCCGAGCGGGAGGTCGAGGCCCAGGGGGCGTCGGAACAAGTGCCTTTGGGGCTGATGGCCGCAAAGCGGTTGGGTTCCGCCTAGGGTGAAGCGTCGTGCAACTGGCGACATACGTGTTCGATGGGATGACGGTGTTGTACGCCATCAGCGTACTGCTCTATTTTATCGATTTTCTCAATCCGGATGCCCGCGTGAATCGCGCGGCGTTTATTGTCTTGTGCGCCGTGTGGGGATTGCAGACATTTTTTCTGGTTTTTCGCACCCGGGAGCTCGGGCATTTTCCGGTATGGACCACGGGGGAGTCCATGGTGGTCTTCGCCTGGGCGCTGTTGGCCGTATCGGTGGTGGTGAACTACTTTTACAAAATTGACCTGTTCACGTTTTTTGCCAACGTGATCGGTTTTGCCGTGGTGGCGCTGGATACGTTTGCACACCGGGGGCCGGAGGTCTCTGTGCCGCAGGCGGGCGATCTGCTGGTGATGCATGTGGGCATGGCCTTTCTCAGCTATACGGCTTTTTCCGTGGCCTTCATTTTTTCTGTGATGTTTCTCATTCAGGAGCGTTTGTTGAAGGCGAAACGTTTTACCACCACGTTTCGTCGCCTGCCCGCCCTGGACCGGCTGGACCGCCTGGCCTACCGGATGGTGTTGATCGGAGTTCCTCTGCTGCTCATTTCGATGATTCTGGGGGCCATCTGGACCGTGCTCCAGTATGGGCGGCCGTTGTTGTGGGATGCCAAACCCCTGGCGTCGTTGCTTCTGCTGATCCTGTACGGGTCGGTGATTTATCTGAGGGTCTCGTCCGATTGGCCGGTGCGGCGGACGGCGTGGCTGACGGTGTTCGGGTTCGGCGGGGTTGTCCTGAATTATCTAGTGGTGGGCACGTATTTTTCAGGGTTCCACCGGTGGTGAGCGGAGGTGGCGCAGTGTCCGGCGACTACGCGGAGCGGTGCGAGTACCCGCTTTTTTTGAACCTGCAGGGCGTGGCCGTTTTGGTGGTCGGCGGCGGCCGGGTCGGGGCTCGAAAGGTGGAGGGGTTGCTTGGGGCCGGCGCCGATGTGACGGTGGTCAGTCCCGAGGTGGTCCCCGAGCTTGAGCGCCGGGTTCGGGAAGGGGCCTGCCGGTGGGAGGCGCGGAGGTATCGCGCCGGGGAGGCCCGGAACTATCGGCTGGTGTTTGCGGCGTCCGGGGATCCCTCGGTGAACGAGCGGGTGGCCGCCGAAGCCCGGGCGGCGGGGAGTTGGGTGAACGTGGCGGACCGTCCCGAACTGGGCAATGTCGCCGTTCCGTCGTCGTTTCGCCGAGGGCGGCTGACCGTGGCCGTGTCCACCGCGGGGGGAAGCCCGTGGCTGGCCAGGGCCTTCCGGTTGCTCCTGGAGCAAGTCGTCGATCCCGCCTATGGCCCGTTTGTGGAACAAATGGTGGAAGCCAGGCGGAGGCTGCGCTCGGCCGGGATCCCGGCCGGGGAACGCCGTCAGGCGTTCGCTGATATCTGGGGATCGGCGGCTCTCGAACGGTGGCGGCAAGGGGATGCCGAGGGAGCCAGAGCGGCGGTCGAGGCGATTTTGCAGAAATGGGAGGCGGGCGATAGTGGAGACGCGTCGGGTCGGCACGCGGAAAAGCAAGCTGGCCATGACCCAAACCCAGTGGGTGATTGACCGTTGGCGGGAGGCGCTTCCCGAAGTGGCGGCGGAGGTGGTGCCCATCGTGACCCGGGGCGACCGCGTGGTGGATGTGGCCCTGTCGAAAGTGGGAGGGAAAGGACTGTTCGTCAAGGAGATTGAAGAAGCGTTGCTGGAGGGTCGAATTCACGCGGCGGTCCACAGTTTGAAGGATGTGCCGGCACGGATGGCGGAGGGATTGGTGATCGGTGCCGTGCCTCCACGGGTGGACCCCCGGGATGCGGTGATTACCCGGGACGGCACACCGCTGAAGGATTTGCCGCCCGGCGCCGCAGTGGGGACCGGCAGTCTCCGCCGGGTGGCGCAACTCGGCCGGTACCGTCCCGATCTGCGATTCGTCCCCCTTCGCGGGAACGTAGATACGCGGCTGCGCAAACTTCAGGCGGGCGAGGTGGATGCGTTGGTGTTGGCTGCCGCCGGGCTCCTGCGGCTGGGGCTGGGGGAATGGATTGGCGAGTACCTGTCCCCCGACGTGTGTCTGCCCGCCGTGGGTCAAGGGGCGCTGGCCGTCCAGTGCCGGCAACAAGATGAAAGCACCCTGGATGCGCTGGCCGTTCTCGAGGACCCGGATACGAGGCGGGCGGTCGAGGCGGAACGGGCGTGTCTCGCTGTTTTGGACGGGGGGTGTCAAGTGCCGGTCGGGGCGCTGGCCGAGATCCGCGACGGCCAGGTCCGATTGGCGGCGATGGTCGCCCGGCCGGATGGGACTACTGTGTTGCGTGCGGTGGCCCAGGGGGACGATCCGGAGGCGGTCGGGCGGCGGGCGGCGAACGATCTGCTGAGGTTGGGGGCCGCCGAAATTCTGCAGGCGGCCCGGGAGGAGGCGCAGGCCGGTGGGCAATGAGGGGAGGCCGGCGGAAAACGTCGGTACGGTGTATCTGGTGGGGGCCGGCCCCGGCGATCCGGGGTTGATCACCGTCAAAGGGGCGGCGTGTCTGCGGCGGGCGGATGTCGTGGTCTATGATCGCTTGGCTTCCCCCCGATTGTTGCACGAGGTCCGTCCGGATGCCCAGCGGATCTATGTGGGGAAGGCCGAAGGCCGGCACACCCTCAGCCAGAAGGAGATCAACGCCCTGCTGGTGCGTCTGGCCAAAGAGGGTCGAACGGTGGTCAGACTCAAGGGGGGCGATCCGTTCGTGTTCGGCCGGGGCGGGGAGGAAGCCGAGGTTCTCGCGGAACACGGGATCCCCTTTGAGGTGGTGCCGGGAGTCACTTCGGCGGTGGCGGTGCCCGCCTATGCGGGGATCCCGGTCACTCACCGGGATCACACGCCGTCTTTCGCGGTGGTCACCGGCCACGAAGATCCCGACAAGGAAACGTCGTGGATTGACTGGGGCAAATTATCGACCGGCGTGGGCACATTGGTTTTTCTCATGGGTGTCGGGCGGTTGCCCCGGATTGTGGAGCAACTGAGGTTGCACGGCCGGCCGGGGAGTACGCCTGTGGCGCTGATCCGGTGGGGAACTCGGGTCGAACAGAGGACGGTGACCGGGACACTCGATACGATTGTTGAGGAGGTGCGACGGCGGGATTTCCGATCGCCGGCGATCATCGTGGTGGGGGATGTGGTTCGGCTGCGGGCGCGCCTGAACTGGTTCGAGCGAAAACCGCTTTTCGGCCGGCGGATCCTCGTTACCCGGGCCCGAGAACAGGCGTCGGATCTCTTGATGCGGATCGAGACCTTGGGAGGAGAACCGCTTGAATTCCCGGCCATTCGCTTTGAACCCCCGGAATCCTGGGAGGCGCTGGATCGTGCGTTGGCCAGGGATGATCTGACATGGCTGGTGTTCACCAGCCGCAACGCCGTGGATGCGGTTTGGTCCCGGCTTCTCGCCGCCGGCCGGGACGCCCGCACGCTGTCCGGAGTACGGATCGCGGCGGTGGGGCCGTCCACTGCTGCGGCCTTGCGTGATCACGGGGTGTTGCCGGACTTCACGGCGCCGGAATACCGCGGTTCCGCCTTGGCCGAAGCGATGGCGCCCATGCTGCGCGGGGGCGATGTCGTTCTTCTGCCGCGGTCGAACCTCGCCTCCCGGGATGTGCCCGAAGTATTGGCTGCCGCCGGAGCCGTTGTCGTCGAGGCGGAAGCCTATCGGACGGTGCCGGGCTTGGAGGGAGTGGACGAGGTTCGCGCACTTTTGCGGGAAAAGCGGATTCACGGGGTGACCTTTACCAGTTCTTCCACAGTCCGGTTCCTTTTCGAGGGGCTCGGTGACGAGGCGGGGATCTTGATGAAGGGTGTTCCCGTGTTTTGCCTGGGGCCGGTGACCGAGGCCACGGCTCGCCGGATGGGATTGACGGTGGCGGGAGTGGCCCGGCGGGCGACCATCGACGATTTGGTTGATCTGGTGGTGCGGGAATTGGGCGGAGGTGTCTGGGAAAATGGGGGAGAATGATAGGGGAGAATTTAGACGTAATCGACGGCTTCGGTGGACGCCCGGTATGCGGAATCTGTGGCGAGAGACCCGGCTTGAGGTCGATTCGCTGATGTATCCGCTGTTTGCTGTGCACGGCTCCGGTGTTCGGGAACCGATCTCGGCAATGCCGGGGCTGGAACACCTCAGTGTCGATGAATTGCGTCGGGAAGTTGTGGAGCTGGCGGAGCTCGGGGTGCGGTCGATCCTTTTGTTCGGGGTGCCGGCGCACAAGGATCCTTTGAGTTCCGAGGCTTACGACCCGGACGGGATTGTCCAGCGGGCCGTTCGGGCGGTCAAAGAAGAGGTTCCCGACATGGTGGTGGCCACCGATGTCTGCCTTTGTCAATACAATCCCGCAGGCCATTGTGGCATCGTCCGGGACGGCGTGATTCTCAACGATGAAACCCTTCCGCTGTTGGCGAAGACCGCGGTGTCCCACGCGGCCGCCGGCGCGGACCTGGTGGCGCCGTCCGATATGATGGACGGCCGGGTGAAAATGATCCGTGCCGCCCTGGATGAGCGTGGGTTCGAGCATGTGCCGGTGATGTCCTACGCGGTGAAATACGCTTCAGCTTTTTACGGTCCGTTTCGGGAAGCGGCCCATTCCTCCCCCCGGTTCGGGGACCGCAGGAGCCATCAGATGGATCCGCCCAATCGCCGGGAGGCGATTCGCGAGGCCAAGAGCGACCTCGAAGAAGGGGCGGACGTGATCATGGTCAAACCGGCCATGGCGTATTTGGACATCATCCGGGACCTCCGGGAACGATTTGACGCCCCGTTGGCGGCTTACCAAGTCAGTGGCGAATATTCCATGATCAAGGCGGCGGGACGGATGGGATGGCTCGACGAGCGCGCGGCGGTGCTGGAGTCCCTGGTGGGTTTGCGCCGGGCGGGAGCGGACGTGATCATCACGTATTTCGCCAAGGAGGTCGCCCGCTGGGCCAGGGAAGGCATTCTGTAAGGAGGTGTCGGCATGGCGAAATTTGAAATGGACGAATTGGACCGGGAGCTGCTCAACATTATCCAGTCGGCGTTTCCTTTGGAACTCGAGCCTTTTCGGGTGTTGGGCGAGCGGTTGGGTATGGATGAGGTGGAGATCCTCCGTCGCATCCAAAGGCTCAAGGGGCGAGTCATCCGGCAAATATCGGCGATTTTCGATACGCGAAGCCTCGGATACCGGTCCAGTTTGGTGGCCGCCCGTGTGGCCCCCGCCCGGATCGAGGAAGCGGCCCGGGTGTTTAATGAACACCCCGGGGTGACGCACAATTATCGGCGCAATCACGAGTTCAACCTCTGGTTTACCCTGGCGGTGCCGCCGAACAGCCGGATCGGACTGGAGCGAACGGTGGAGCTGCTGGGGGAGCTGGCGGGGGTGGAGTCGATCCGCATGCTGCCGACCCTTCGTCTGTTCAAAATCGGCGTGGAACTGGACGTCACCGGGAAAAAGGACGTGACGCGAAAATCGGCCAAGCCGGCGTACAGTGACCGGGATCGGGAGTCCCAGTTCGCCGAGCCCCTGGCCGAAGATGACCGGAGGCTGATCCGGGAACTGCAGAAGGATCTCCCGCTCGTTTCGCGGCCGTTTGATTCGGCGGCGTCCGCCCTGGGGATGGAGACCGAGCAGGTGCTGGCCGGCGCGAGGAAATTCTTGGAGCGCAAACAGATGCGCCGGTTTGCCGCGGTGCTTCACCATCGGGAGGCGGGATTCCGGGCCAATGCCATGGGAGTCTGGGCGGTCCCCGCCGACCGGGTGGACGAAGTGGGGCCGAAGATGGCTTCCTATGCGGCGGTGAGCCATTGTTATCTGCGGCCGACTTACGAAGATTGGCCGTACAACATTTTCACCATGGTTCACGGGCGAACGGTGAAGGAGTGTGAAGCGGTGCTCGGCGCCATCGCCGAGGAGACCGGGGTCCGGGAGATGCGGGCGCTGTACTCCACGAAGGAATACAAGAAAACCCGGGTGCAATACTTTACTCCGGACATGGACGCTTGGGAAGAGAAATATCTCCCCCGGGTCGGTCTCGGGGCGTAGGAGGCGGTCGGATGTTTCGGGGAACCGAGCGGTCGCGGCGGGCGTACGAGGCGGCTCTCCACGTCATGCCCGGGGGGGTGAACAGCCCGGTCCGGGCTTTCCGCGCCGTGGAAGGGACGCCGGTGTTTATCGCCGAAGGGCGGGGGAGTCATCTCGTCGACATCGACGGAAACGAATACATCGATTATTGCCTGTCCTGGGGTCCTTTGATTCTCGGCCATGCGCATCCGGACGTGGTGAGGGCCGTCGCCGAGGCGGCCTCCCGGGGCACCAGTTTTGGTGCGCCGACTCTCCCGGAGACGGAGTTGGCGGAGAGGGTGTGCCGGCTCATTCCGTCGGTGGAGGTGGTGCGCATGGTCAATTCGGGCACCGAAGCGACCATGAGTGCTCTTCGGGTGGCCCGGGCGTACACCGGCCGGGACCGGGTGGTGAAATTCACCGGGTGCTATCACGGCCACGGGGACAGTTTTCTCGTCAAGGCCGGTTCCGGGGTGGCCACCCTCGGGTTGCCGGACAGTCCCGGGGTGCCCGAGGGCGTGACGGCCAACACGATGGCTCTCCCGTACAACGATCTCGAGGCCGTGCGGGATGCGTTCGCCCGGGTCGGTGAGCAGATTGCCGCGGTCATCGTGGAACCGGTGCCCGGCAACATGGGCTTGGTGCTTCCCTTGCCGGGATTTCTCGAAGGGTTGCGGGAGATTACCCGGGAGTACGGCGCACTGTTGATCTTCGATGAAGTCATGACCGGGTTCCGGGTGGCATTGGGGGGAGCCCAGCAGCGGTTCGGCATCGACCCGGATTTGACCACTTTCGGCAAAGTCATCGGTGGAGGTCTGCCCGTCGGGGCGTTCGGGGGAAAACGAAAGATCATGGAACGGGTGGCGCCGGCCGGTCCGGTGTATCAGGCGGGGACGCTCTCGGGCAATCCGCTGGCCATGGCGGCGGGACTGGCGACGCTTTCCCATTTGGACAACGAGGTGTATCTGCGGTTCGAGGAGATGGGCAGGCGGCTGGTGGACGGCTTTGTTGAAGCGGCCAGGGAAACCGGGGTTCCGGTCTATTCGGCGGCGATCGGTTCCATGTACGGATTGTATTTCAGCGAAGAACCGGTGGTGGATTACGAGTCGGCGAAGCGGGCCGATACCAAGCGGTTTGCCAAGTACCACCGATTGATGTTGGAAAGAGGGGTTTATCTGCCTCCGGCTCAGTTGGAAGCGCGCTTTTTGTGCACGGCCCATACCGACCAAGACCTGGATCATACCCTGCAAGCTCACCGGGATGCGTTGCGACAGTTGTAACGGGCCGTGTCCGCAGGGGATACTCCAAGGGGAAAGGCGGAACATCCGTGTCGTTCGACCCGGCGGTGCTCCGCCTTTGTTGCGTTCTCCGGACGAATCGGCGGTCATAGGACATTCTCCCTGCTCATAGTTCTAAAGAGAACAGACTCCCCGCGCGCGCGCCGCTCGGGGCGACCGCGAACGGCTTGCGGTCGATGAAGGGAGGGCACCGGGGTGCGGGAAGGGAAACGGCAGCGGACCATACAGGTTCGTGTCGACCGCCAGTGCGAAATCCCGGAACTTCAGGGAGATGAATCTTTGGAAGATATGACTCTGGCCACGGAGATCGCCTCCTTCACCCGGGAGGGGGACGTGTACGTTCTGGAAGGATATATTGAGATCATCGGCTATGCGGCTCCTCCGGAGGACGGCCGGGGAGATGGGTGGACCCGGCCCGGGGGTTTCTTGTTCGATGCCGTGACCGGCCAGGGAAGCCTGAAACGGATTCAGGAGAGGCTACCGTATCAATTGCGGGTCAGGGCGGAGGATCAGGAAGAAGAGGTTCTTCACGTCAAGACGAAATTGGGGTCCTGGGATGCCCACGTCTTGGGGGCGGGATCGTTGCATCTGCGGGCCGATTTGATCGTGGAGGGCTTCTCGGCGACGGGGTATTATTTTCGCTGCGGCGATCAGGAAGAGGGTTTTTGGCCGGGAATCGGTTTGGGCGAGCTCTCCGCGGCGGACGGGGACGGGGATTCCGGGGAGGCGAATCTTCAAGGATGCTCCGGAGATCCCGATGGTGACCTTCCCTCGTTTCAGTTTGAAGCCGGGCAGGATCCGCTCAGTTCCCCGGCCGGGCTGCCGGGTGACCAGACCGGACGGCCCGGTGGGATGCCGGCGTCGCTCGAACCGCATATCGAGTCTGCTGCATGGGTGTCCGGCGATCCGGAACGGGACGCCGAGTTGGGAGTGACAACCGAGTCGACGGGCGGAGGGGGGACCGTCGATGGGATGGGGGCCAAGGAGGCTGGAGAAGCGGACGATGGCACAGGTGCCGCTCACGGGATCGAAGCGGGTGCTCGGGAAGCCCTGGGCGAAGGGGTCTCCGGTGAACCGGGGGCTGAAAATCCGCCCGAAGAGGCGGTTCCGACCGGGGGCGAAGAAGCGGGAGAGTCGCCGGATGTGCCGGGTTCTTCGATCGAGCCGGAGGAAGAAGACCGGGCGGCCGTGGCCGCCGTGCGCGCGGGGCAGGAACGTGCGGATGCGTTTGCATGGTCAAAGCTGTACAGCCGGACGGAAGGGCCCGGCAGTGCGACACTGACGTTTCGCCAGGTTCAAGAAGAAGAGAGTTTGGTGAGCATCGCGGAAGAGTATCGGGTGTCGGTGGGAGAGTTGATGCGTCTGAACGGATTGTCCCAGGAGGCGGTGCACGCCGGCCAGTGGCTGGTGGTGCCCGGGCGCCGGACATGATTCGGATAGAATCATTGTTGGAGCGGCTGAACTGGTGGTACGGTTTGGCCGATCCGATTCCGGAGGCACAGGACGGCGAAGGGGTCTGGCTTCGGGAGGGAGAGCGGCGCTATCTGCTCCTTGGGGAGTCTTCCACACACGCGGTGATGTGGCGGATCGAAACGATACGGGCTTTGGAATATGAGGGCCTGTGTGCGCTCCCCCGGCCTCTGGCGGTGCCGGGCGGTGCGCCGTGGGTCGAGCTGGAGGGACACGTGTACAGTCTGTGGATGCCCGGGGAGCCCGGGGCAAGGCCTCAGCGGGATGGCCGATCCCTGGCCGAATTCACGCGGATTCTGGGACGGGTGTTGGTCCGGAAGCCGCTGAAGGATCGTTACCCGGTTCGTTACGGTACGTGGGTGGCGAGTTTTCGGCGGAGCCTTTCATTGCTCCATCCGGTGCGGGATGCGGGAACAGGGGCGGACCCGGACGTGTTGGCCGCGTTTTTCGAGGAAGGGGAGCGGGCGATGGAGATGCTGGCGGAGAGCGGCTATCGGGCATGGTCCGAACGGGCTCGGGAACGGCAGCTTGCCTGTTGTGGCCGGTGGCGGGCCGAAGCGGTCGATCGCCTGTGGGAAGACCCCGGATTTTTGCGGCGGGTTGTCGGCGACTTACCCCTTTACGATGTGGCCACCATGGCCGAAAACCTCATGGCCGACCGGGAGGAGGCCGAGATGGAGTCGTTCCTTACCGCCCTGTGGGAAAGGTGGACCCGGGACGGTTGGTCGCCCGGGGACCTTCGGACGGCGTGGCGGATCATCGCGGCGTATCTGCGCTTTCCCCACAGATGGCCTTTGGCTCGCACGGACCTTGGGGGATTGGATCGATATGCGGATGCCTGGTTTAAAGGGTTGAGGAGATTACAGAATATGGAATCCGCCTTATGGTAGGAGGGGAGCCCATGGAGTGCGAAGAGAGCGCCCCCCGGGAACGTGAAACCTTCCGGCGCTGGCTGGAGCGTGTGTACGGTTGGCCTCCCGTCGCCTGGGAGTCTATTACAGCCATCGAGGATGACGATCCGGAGGGAGCCCCGCAGCGGGGCGGGCTTTTTCGCATACGACATCTTGTACACAACATGGAAGTTCATGTGTTCTCGGACCCGGGTTGCGGTGCGTATGTGACTCGGATTGTTCAGTTTGCCTCGGATCGAGGCTATCCGGTGAGCCCCTATCTTCCCGGGGGAGACGGGGCGAGGGTCATGGTGTGGGAAGGCCGCGCGGCGGCCGTCTGTCGCACCTGGGGCTGCCCGGCTCCGGCGCCGGTCCACCGGAATCTCAAATCATTGTTTTCTCATCTGGCCTGGTGGCACCGCGTCGCCCGGGGCCCGACTCCGGCGTGGCCCCGTACGGTCGCTCCCCTGCCCGAACATCTTGCGGGGCGGTGGCGTCGCTGGATCGACGGGGCTCCCGAACGGTACCGGGAGGTTCTGGTTCGGGTTTTTGTTGCGTGGCAGTCTTGGATATCCGATTGGGATATCAGACAGGTTTGGTGCAGAGGAACTGCGGAAGGGACGGTGGTCTCGGCGTTCCGTCGGGTCGACGACTGGGCGGATCTCGGAGAAGGGACGTGGTGGTTGCGGCGGGCGTGGCGGTGTCGGCCCGGCGCCGCGTGGGAAGACGCGGCCGGTCTCATGATTCGTTACGGATTCGACCCGGCGGATCCCCGCCGGTGGGAAACGTGGCTTCAGGGGTATCGGGAGGTCTCCTCCTTTCCGGACGAGTGGAAGAGAGGCATCGCGGCCCTCATGTGGAGTCCGGAATGGCGCCTGGAAGAGGAGTGGATGGATGCGGCGGCTCGGTGGAGCCGCCGTATACAACAAGCGGCGTCTCACGCCGAGTGGTTTGAGCCAGGTGAGCGGCAGGCGCGGGCGTGGCGCAGATGGGCGGATCGCGTCCAGCGGACTCTGGGCCGCGACCCGGCCGTGCTGGCCGACCTTCCGGTCCGGTCCCGGAGCGGCGACCGAAGGCGCCGGTCCGTCGCGACGGTGGAACTGGCCGCGCGGCACGCTCCGACCTCTCGGCTTTCGGTGAGGCGAGGTTCCCAAAGGAGCCGGGTTGGGGAGCACCCGTGGTTGTCCCTGGCGGATCCGGCTCTCTCACCGGCCGGCGAACATCGCGACGAGCACGACGAACAACATCATTAAAATAAACATGTCCAGAGCGTTCGGGTACAGCATCGCCCGCAGAAACAGCAGTCCGATGGCACTGAGGAGCAGCAATTTCACGATGTTGACGATGTCGTGAAGGAATTTGGGCACGGGCACCACCTCCTCAATGGGCTTCTCTCCATCGGCGGCGGTCCCTCTATACCTATGCGAATGCGGTGGGTGGGGTTCGAGTCCGGCAACTCCCCGACGGGAGAGTGCCGGGCCGTTTTTTGCCCGCTCAAAGGAATGGGGAGGCGGCACAAAACATGGTATGATGTACGAAGGTGTACGGTTGGGATGGCCCCGTGCGGGGGATGGAGGGGAGATATTGAGGTGGAGCCGGTGAAAGACGGGTTTTCTTGGGGGATGGGATTGGGGGTGGTGGGCGCCGCCGTCGCGGCGTTAAAGGGTGACTGGTATCCGGCTATATTGCCTATCGCCGTGATCGTGGCGATCAACGGGGCGGTTCGCCGTGCGTCCGGCCGTCCCGAGTGGAACGGCGCCCTCGCCGGAGCGGTCGCGGGAATCCTCACCATGGGGGTTTATGCGGCCGTACATGGGGGAACGCTGTTGACCGGGGCCGGCTCGATCTCCCCGGCCCTTCCGCAGTTTCTTTTGGAGCAACTGTTTCTTATGGCCGCGGTTGTCGCAGTCGGCACATGGTTGACGGTACGGGCTCGGCGATTCGCCGAGGAACAGCGGCGCCGGCGCCGGGAGACTCGCCGAGCCGAGCGGAATGCCCGGCGGCGTCACAAAAAGAAGAAAAAGTAACATGCATCCGACACAATTTGACAAGGCGGGTCCGCCGTGTTTATGATACGGGAGATATGGAATTTGTGGCAGTTGGAGGGACGGCGATGGAAGGCCAAGGCGGCACTACCCGGTCGGATGAATTGCCGACCGCTTTTGAACCTGCGAATGTGGAGAACAAATGGTACCGGTTCTGGATGGAAAAGGGGTATTTTCGGGCGGGGCGGGTGCCCGAGGGCAAGCCTTTCACCATTGTGATCCCGCCTCCCAATGTGACGGGGGCCCTCCACATGGGTCATGCCTTGGACTATACCTTGCAGGATATCCTCATCCGGTGGCGCCGCATGCAAGGGCGGGATGCGCTGTGGCTGCCGGGGACGGACCACGCGGGCATTGCCACCCAGAACCGGGTGGAAGCCACATTGCTGAAAGAAACCGGCCAGACTCGCCACGATCTCGGGCGGGAGGCTTTTGTGGAAAAGGTTTGGGAATGGAAGCGCCAGTACGGAAGCATCATCACCAACCAGATCCGGGCTCTTGGTTTTTCCTGTGACTGGTCCAGGGAACGGTTCACCATGGACGAGGGTCTGTCGAAAGCAGTTCGCGAAGTGTTCGTGCGGCTGTACGAACGGGGGCTGATTTACCGAGGGAAGTACATTATTAACTGGTGCCCCCGCTGTCGGACCGCCCTCTCGGATATCGAGGTCGAACACGAAGAGCTCGCGGGAACCCTTCACTATATTCGCTATCCCCTGGCGGAGGGGACAGGTCATCTGGTGGTGGCCACCACCCGGCCGGAGACGATGTTCGGTGATGTGGCGGTGGCGGTGCACCCGGAGGACGATCGGTATCGGACATGGATCGGGAAAACGGTTCGCCTTCCCCTCACCGATCGAGAGATACCCGTGATCGCCGACGCGTATGTGGATCCGTCGTTCGGGACGGGCTGTCTCAAAATCACGCCGGCCCATGATCCCAACGATTTCGAAGTGGGGCGGCGGCACCGTCTTCCGGCTCCGGCGGTGATGAACGAAGACGGCACCATGAATGAAGGGGCCGGAGAATTTCAAGGGATGGACCGGTTCGCGGCGCGGCGGGCCGTGGTGGACAAACTGCGGGAAGAGGGATATTTGGAGCGTGTGGAGGAGCATCGCCACGCGGTGGGGCACTGTCAGCGCTGTCAGACGGTGGTGGAACCGTTTTTGTCCGAACAGTGGTTTGTCAAGATGAAGCCGCTCGCCGAGCCGGCGATTGAGGCGGTCAAAGCGGGCCGAGTGCGCTTTGTTCCGGAACGGTTCGAGAAGCTGTACCTGCACTGGGTCGAAAATGTCCGGGATTGGTGCATTTCCCGCCAGCTCTGGTGGGGTCATCGGATTCCGGCCTGGTACTGCCAAGCCTGCGGAGAAACGATCGTTCGGGTGGAGGAGCCGGAGCGGTGTCCCCGGTGCGGCAGCGAGCGGCTCCACCAGGAGGAAGATGTCCTGGACACATGGTTTTCGTCGGCGCTGTGGCCGTTTTCAACCATGGGATGGCCGGAGGAGACCGAAGATTTCCAACGGTACTTTCCCACCGACGTTCTGGTGACGGGGTTTGACATCATTTATTTTTGGGTGGCCCGGATGATTTTTATGTCTCTGGCGTTCACCGGGCACGTTCCGTTCCGCACGGTGTACATACACGGTCTGGTCCGGGACAGCCAGGGACGGAAGATGTCAAAAAGCCTCGGCAATGGGATCGATCCGCTGGAGGTGGTGGACAAATACGGGGCCGATGCCCTCCGGTTCATGTTGGCCTCGGGGACATCACCGGGGAATGACCAGCGTTTTTACTGGGAGAAAGTCGAGTCTTCCCGGCATTTTGCCAATAAAATTTGGAATGCGGCCCGGTTCGTTATGATGAATGTGGACGGCACGGCGGACGGGCGGCTGGACGGACTCCCATTGGGGTGGACGGATCGGTGGATCGTCCGTCGCCTGAACGAGACCGTGCGAGATGTCACCCACGCCCTCGAGGATTATGATTTCGGGGGAGCCGCCAAAACAGTGTATGATTTTGTGTGGAGCGAGTTTTGCGATTGGTATATTGAGTTTTCCAAGGCGGCCCTGTACGGTGGGGATTCCGAGGCCCGGCGGACCGCAGGGCAGGTACTCGTCCATGTCTTGGACCGGGCGCTTCGACTTCTTCATCCATTTATGCCCTTCGTGACCGAGGAGATTTGGCAAAAACTCCCTGTTCATGGCGAGTCGCTGGTGGTGGCCCCTTGGCCCGAGGTGGAGATTCGGTTCGAAGACCCCCGGGCCGCGGAGCGGGTGGAGGAGTGGATGGACCTCATCCGGCGGGTGCGAAATGTTCGCTCGGAGATGAACGTTCCGCCGGGAAAACCGGTGCCGGTGGTGGTCCGTCCGAACTCGGAAGAGGCTCTGGCCGATTTGCAAGCCGGACTCATTTTCATTCGCCGGCTGGCTCACGTCGAGCCGTGCACGTTCGACTTGCATGCGGCGGCGCCGCCGAAATCGGTGACCGAGGTGCTGTCCCGGGCGGAAGTGTTCATTCCCCTGGAAGGACTTGTGAACCTGGAAGACGAAATCAAACGGTTGGAAAAAGAGTGGGCGGATCTTCAGGCCGAGGTGGACCGGGTGCGGGTGAAGTTGAACAACCCGTCCTTTGTGGCCAAAGCTCCGGCGGCGGTGGTGGAGGAGCAGCGCCGCAAGGAACAGGATTATCTCGCGCGACAGCAGAGGGTGGCCGCCCGACTGCAAGCGGTGAAGAATCTGATGTGACGCCTGATGTCCCGGTGGCCCCGGGCGGAGGTCCGACATAAGATGAAGAGGGATGATGTTCGGTGCAGCCTTGCAAGGACACCGGGGATCTGTGGGAGTGGCTGAACGGGCGAACGCAATTCGGGGTGCGGCCGGGGCTCGGGAGGATGCAGTGGGCGCTGGACCGCTTGGGCCGGCCCGAGCGCGATCTGAGATTTATTCATGTGGCGGGCACCAACGGCAAGGGGTCGACCTGTGCCTTTCTTTCTGCCATCCTGCGGTCGGCCGGCCATCGAACCGGCCTGTTCATCTCTCCGCCCATCGAGGGGGAATGCAGCCGGATCAGTGTGGACGGAGTGCCGATTCGGGAAGAGGAGTTGTCCCGGTATGTCCGGGTGATCCGCCCTTTGACCGCCGAGCTCGAGAGACGGACGGACCTCGGTCCGATGACGCACTTCGAAGTGTGGACGCTCGCCGCCCTGATGCACTTTCACGAAACCAAGCCCGATGTGGTGGTGTGGGAAACGGGGCTTGGCGGAAAGCTTGATTCCACCAATGTGGTGATGCCGGAAGTCAGTGTCATCACCGGGATCGGACTCGATCATACGGCTGTACTTGGGCACACTATGGAACACATTGCAAAGGAAAAGGCCGGAATCATCAAATCGGGCAGGCCGGTGTTCACGGCGGCGCGGGGTCCAGCGCTTCGGGTGCTGGAAGAGACGGCCGGAGCCTTGGGCAGTCGGCTGTGGTGTTTGGGTCGGGATTATTGGGTGACCGACCGGAGGGTGATCCGGCCCTCGGCGGAGTCTCCGCCGGTCGGGCAGCGGTTTTGTTGGGTCGGTGGGGAGGAGCGGCTGCCGGATCTGGAGATACCCCTGCACGGCGAGTTTCAATGCGAGAATGCGGCGACCGCTGTGGCGGTGGCGAGGTATTTGGATGCCGGCGGGCGGTTGCCCATCCCCGTCCCGTCGGTGTACCGCGGTCTGAAGACGGCCAGGTGGCCGGGACGCGTGGAGGTGGCGGGAACGTCGCCTCTTCTGGTGTTCGACGGCGCTCACAATCCGGACGGAGCCCGGAGTTTGGCGGCCGCCCTGGAAGAGATGCGGCCCGGTCGATGGGGGTTTGTGATCGGCGTACTTCAGGATAAAGATGTCGACGGCATTGTGGCGGCCTTGGCCGGGACGGCCGCTTGGATGGTGGCGGGCACACCCGGAACCCCCCGGGCGATGAATTCCGACGAGTTGGCCGAACGGATGCGGCGGGTGGGCGTGAAAGTCCCGGCCGTCCTCCGCGATCCGGCGGCGGCGCTGCACGCGGCGTTGGCCCTCGGGGGACCCGGGGGGGCCGTGTGTGTCACGGGTTCGCTCTACATGGTGATGGAAGCGCGATCAGGATTAAACCCAAGGGTGAAGAGCCAGTGAGGGTGGTGGACATGGAACGGTTTGGAAAACACGTACACTTTGTGGGGATCGGGGGCTACGGGATGAGTGCGCTGGCCCGGGTGCTCCTCGATTGGCACATTTCCGTGTCGGGGTCGGATGTGGAGCGCAATCCGCTCACCGATGAATTGGAGCGGCGCGGAGCTGTGATCCATATCGGACACGATCCGGATCACCTGTCGGGCGTGGATTGCGTGGTTTATTCCACGGCCCTATCGCCCGACAACGTGGAGTTGGTGGAGGCCCGAAAACGGGGGTTGCGCGTTCTGCACCGTTCGGAGGTTTTGGCGGAGATCCTTGAGGCCAAGAGGGGCATCGCGGTGGCGGGTGCACACGGAAAGACCACCACCTCTTCGATGATTGCCTTTGTGATGAGCCGGTCCGGGCTCGACCCCACATACGTGGTCGGCGGGGTGATTTCGAACCTGGGGGAGAACGCCAAAGCGGGGCGGGGCTGCTATGCGGTGGCCGAAGCGGATGAGAGCGACGGCACGTTTTTGAAATACCACCCTTACATGGCCGTGGTGACGAACATCGAACCGGATCACCTGGAAAATTACGGAGGCCGGTTCGACAATCTGCGGGGGGCGTATCGGACGTTTCTGAGTCAGGTTCGGTGCGACGGGTTAAAGGTTCTGTGTGCGGACGATCCGGAATTGTCCCGGATCGGTGCGGATTTGCCCGGGCGCACCGTGTGGTACGGGTTTTCGTCCCAGGCGGATTGGTCCGCCCGGGATATTGATCTCGAAGATCGCCGGTCGAAGAGTCGAGTGTTCTATCGCAACGAGTACGTCGGAGATCTCGCCCTGTCCGTCCCAGGACGCCACAACATCAGTGACGCCCTGGCTGCGGTGGCGGTGTGCCGGGAAGCCGGTATTCCGTTTTCGACGATCGTTGACGCCTTGTCCGAGTTTCGGGGGGCCAAGCGCCGGTTTCAGCAGATCGCGGATGTGGCCGGGGTGCTGATCGTGGACGATTATGCCCACCATCCCACGGAGATCGAGGCGACCATCGCGGCGGCGCGAACCACCGGCCGCAGGATCATCGCCGTATTTCAGCCCCAGCGCTACACCCGCACGCATTTCCTCCTAGATGCGTTCAGCTACGCGTTTAAAGATGCCGACGACGTGATCATCACCGATATCTATTCCCCGGTGGGCGAAAAGAAGATCGCCGGGGTGAGCGCGGAGCGCCTCGCTCAGTTGATTCGGGAGCGGAGCAACGAGCGGGTCAAATTCCTTCGGCAAAAGGAAGAGGTGATCAACGATTTGTTGACTCGGGTGCTTCCGGGGGACTTGGTGTTGTTCATGGGAGCCGGGGATATCTGGATGGCGGCAAGGCAACTGGCCGAGTTCCTGCAGGACGGATTGGCGGAACCGATGATTCGCGCATGAGTTTCAAAACCATCTTCGTACGGGAGAGAGATGGACGCCGATGATGATCAGTCGGTGGTTGGAGGAAGCACGGGGCCGGGGAGCGTCCGATCTGCACCTGACGGTGGGGGCGCCGCCGGTGGTGCGGGTGGATGGTCGGTTGCGGCCGCTGAACGCCCCGCCGCTCGCTCCGGAGGAAACGGAACGAATGGCCCGGGAGGCCCTGGGCGATTTGTACATCCGACTCACTGAGCAGGGAGACGTGGACGCGGCGGTGGAATGGCGGAAATCCGCGGACGGGCGAACTTATCGCGTGCGGCTGAATGTCTACAAACAAAGGGCCGGTGTGAGTCTGGCGGCGCGCCTGATCCCGGATGTCGTGCCGAAATTGGACGACCTCGGGTTGCCGACAATGGTGCGGAGCCTGGGGGAACACACGCACGGGCTCGTTCTGGTGACCGGCCCGACGGGCTGCGGGAAATCCACCACCCTGGCGGCTCTGATCGACGACATGAATGACCGGTTTGACCGACATATCATCACTCTGGAAGATCCCATCGAATATCTGCATGCGCATCGACGGTGTCTGATCGAACAGCGGGAGGTCGGCAAAGATGTGCCGGGATTCAGCCGAGGCCTGCGTGCGGCGCTGCGCCAGGATCCCGACGTCATTCTGGTGGGAGAATTGCGGGATGTGGAGACGATTCAAACGGCCATCACCGCTGCGGAGACCGGGCATTTGGTATTGGGAACATTACATACCGGCGATGCCGTTCAAACGGTCGATCGATTGATCGACGTATTTCCGGCTCACCAACAGCAACAAATCCGTACGCAATTGGCAGGAATTCTTCGAGGCGTCATCGCACAGCGGCTTTTTCCGAAAAAGGGCGGGGCGGGCAGGGTTCCCGTCGTGGAGGTGTTGGTTAACACGCCGGCGGTGGCGAATCTCATCCGGTCGGACAAGACCCATCAGTTGCGCACGGTGATGCAGACCGGGCGAAACCAGGGCATGCAGACGTTTGAGATGCACCTAAAAGCCTTGATAAACATGGGAATTTTAGATGCTCGAGATATGGGATATCTGTCCGCGTTGCTTGATTGACCACATTTTGACCACATTTTAACCAAAAAACCGGCCGCCGCAAGCTCCAGTCTTCAGCCTCGGGGATAAGGCGGCCAAATCTTTTGTTTTACCGCCACACCGTCGTCGACGCTGCTTTCGGGTCCAGTGAAATCTTCCGCGATGCGGGTCCGGAACGGGAACCTCCTCCTCTCCAACGGGCGTGGCAGCGGCCCATTTTATGAAACAGAACAGAAACATCCTTGCCAGATCGGTAAGTTGCCTCTATACTGAACGAAGACATTCATACGAACTTAACAGTGAGGTGGTCGCGTGCGACAGTGGGGACGTAAGCGTCTTTACGCGTTGGCGGCTGCAGTGGCGGTGACGGTGGCGGGCGGCACGTCCGCGGCGGTGTCGTCGGTCAAAACGGTCTCGTTGGATGTCGATGGCGCCAAGCGCACGGTGCGCACGGTGCGATCGCCGTTGGTGTCCGAACTGTTGCAACAACAGGGGATTGCTATTTCTCCGGATGATCTCGTTGTCCCCGCGCTGAACACGCGCATCCAAGGGCTTATGGAAGTGGTGGTCGTTCACGGGAAAAAAGTGCGGCTTCAGGATGGAAGCGGGCGAGAACTGCAAAAGATCACCCACGCGCTTACGGTCGGCGATGCGTTGAAAGAATGGGGCATTTCTTTGAATCAGGACGACTCGGTCAATCCCCCGCTTTCCGCGGCGATTGTGGCAGGCGATGTGATCCGGATCGTCCGCAGGGAGAAACAGGTGGTCGTCACCGAGGAAAAGATACCTTTTCAGACCGAACGTCAGTCCACCGATCAGTTGGATCAAGGCGAAGAGAAAGTACTGTCGCCCGGTGTGGAAGGGTTGCAGCGCGTGACGACGACGATCTTTTATGAGAATGGAAAGGAGGTCAACCGGTCGGAGGAACGATCGGTGGTCAGCCCGCCGACCGATCGCGTGGTGGCGGTGGGAACCCGACCCCGCCAGGTTTTGTTGGCATCCCGGGGCGCGGGTTCGTTTACCGAAGGGTCCGCACTGACCATGGTGGCCACCGCGTATACCGGGGGCGGAACCACGGCCACCGGTCATGTGCCCGGGCGGGGAACCGTGGCGGTGGACCCGTCGGTGATTCCCCTCGGAACCCGGCTGTTCATTCCGGGGTACGGCAACGCCGTGGCGGATGACGTGGGCGGTTCCGTGCGGGGAAACCATGTGGATTTGTATTTTCCTTCCGAGGCGGAGGCGAGGGCGTTTGGCCGGCGCATGATCACGGTGTACCTCGCGCGGTAGGCCGGTTCGGGCGAAGGCACCGGCCGAGATGACCGAACAGGAGAAGGCCATCCTTTGACGGCGATGAGTGGGGCGAACTCAGGGGTTTGCCCTTTTCTCGTGCACGCGGGGGACGATTGCCCGGGTTCATCTTGCCGGATGTCGGCCGATTCCCGAGTTCGTTCTACCCGGGTCCTCGGCCGCGTACTTCTGATAGTGGACAACCGTCGGAAGGAGTGGGAGCGGTGGACAAGGCGAGAATCACCGTGCGCTTGCGGGACGGTCGTGTTACAGTGGACAGGCCGGCCGGAGACCGCCCGTACGCCGCGCCGGCCCCCGATTTCCCGGCGTCCGCCCGGTCGGGAACCCTCGGGATCCATCCGTCGCGGGAATCCGAGGTTCCTGGGCGGAATGATCCCGCACCGGTGCGGTCGTCAACGCGATGGCCGGCGGTTTTCACCGGGTCCGACGGTTTGCTGCACCGAAGGGCCCGGCGACTGGGGCGGCATTGGGTGGTGCCCGTCGCTGTGGCGCTGGCAGTGGGTTCGTTGCTGGGTTGGATTTGTCTGGCGGTGTTTGCCCGGGCCGGCGAGCCGCATCCGACGGTTGATCCGACGTCCAATATTCATCTTTATGTCGTCCAAGCGGGCGCTTTTTCCGATTTGACCCGGGCCCAAACTTTCGCATCCACCCTTCAAAAGCAGGGTTTGGCAGCCAAATTGGCGGGAGGCCGACCCACGTTGGTGTTGGTCGGGGTGGCCACGGATCCCAAGATACCGGGGCCTCTCGGAGATGCGCTGCGGCGCCTGCAGATTGCGACCGCGGTGAAACCGTACCGACCTATGGCTCCCCCTTCCCGGATTGAAGGCATTGCCGACGGACAGGGAGTGGCCGCGGCCTTGCGAAAATCGATCGACGTTCTCGGTGAGGCGGTGGACCGGTGGTCTCAGGGACATTCCCCTGTGAGCCCGGGGCTGGATCCGGGCATCCGGGAGATCGACCACATGTTGAGCCGGGGCGTGTCGGAACTGAACGCGGCGGGGCGCTCCGCCCAGGCCGATCTCCTGCAGCGATGGCGGAACGATTGGACCGAGGCAATCCTTCGGATCGAACGGGATAATGCCCCGGGGCCGGTGATGGACGAGACCCTTCAAGCCATGGACGATTACGAGCAATTGATCGGCAATTTGCACGGCTCGCGGATCGCGGGGCCGCCTTGAACCCCTGAGGGGAGCGGATTTGTTCGGGGGAAGGGAGGATTTTCTCCTGCGGGTGTCGAATAGTGGGGATGATCGCTCGAATGCTGTCGTGTGTCGGGTGGTCACGGTACCTGGAATGGGAGTTGGCTCAGTGAGAAAGTCGTCGAACATCGGGCGCGCCGTTCTATATGGAGTGGTGGGGTTAATCATCGGCAATGTGGCCGGAGATCTCTTGGGCCAGGCTCATGTCCCGTATGTGGCGCAGACCACGTCCCTGCGATGGCAACCCGGGGCGGACCTCCACATGGTGAAATATCATTTGGATTTGCAGATCACAATAAACATGGTGGGTCTGGTCGGCGGGTGTGCCGGATTGTGGTTCTCCAGAAAACGGTAGGTGAAACAGGGTGGCGCGGGAGTTGGTCCTGGCATCGGGTTCTCCCCGGCGAGAGGCTCTTCTTCGCGGCGTGGGTTGCCGTTTTGATATCGTCGTACCCGAAGTGGAGGAGTCGTACGATCCATCGTGGCCTCCGGGGCGAATTGTGAGGGAGCTGGCCCGGAAAAAGGCCCGGTGGGCGGCTTTCCGGCGACCCCGGGCATTGGTGATCGGGGCCGATACCGTGGTGGTGGTCGATCGACGAATCCTGGGAAAGCCGTCCTCGCCGGAGGAGGCGTATCGCATGCTGATGGAGTTGCAGGGGCGGACGCACACGGTGTACTCGGGAGTGGCCGTGATCGATCCCGCCGTCGGCCGGGAAGAAACCGGGTTTCGCTCGACGGAAGTCAGGATGCGACCGTTGTCCGAGCGCGAGGTGCGGGCGTATGTCCACACCGGAGAGGCCATGGACAAAGCGGGTGCCTACGCCATCCAAGGGGTGGGCGCACTGTTGGTCGATTCCATTGTCGGGGATTATTTCACCGTGGTGGGTCTTCCCTTGACGCTTCTGGACGGACTGTTGCGTTCGTTTGATGCGGGGTTGTTCCCGGCCGGGTAACGCGGCTTGAGCGGTCTCCAACCATGTGGGGGAGGGGATCGCCGTGAATGTGGACAAGATCCTGGTCAAGGACGTACCTCCGGCCGAAAGGCCCCGTGAACGTCTGCTGACTTTTGGGCCGGAGCCGTTGACGAATGCGGAACTGCTTGCTATCCTCTTACGGACGGGGAGCCAGGGACGATCCGCTCTGGAGTTGGCCCAGAGACTGCTGACCCGGTTTGAAGGGTTGGCGGGGCTGCTCGAGGCGGACAGCCGGGAATTGATGGAGGAGTCCGGGATGGGCCCGGCCAAGGCGACCCAGATCTTGGCCGCTCTGGAATTGGGTCGACGGGTGCAGCGGGTGGACCGGAGCGCGCTTGCGCCCATCCACTCGCCGAAGGATGTGGCGGCCCGCCTCATGGAACGTCTGCAATTTCTTCAAAAAGAACATTTTGTGGTCCTGCATCTCGATACGAAACATCGGGTGCTGGGCGAAGAGGTGGTTTCGGTCGGCACGTTGAACGCTTCCCTCGTTCATCCCAGGGAGATTTTTCGGACAGCGGTCAAGCGCAGCGCCGCGGCCGTGGTATGTGCGCACAACCACCCCAGCGGGGATCCGACTCCGAGTCCGGAGGATGTGGACGTGACGAAGCGTGTATTGGAAGCGGGCCGGATTATCGGCATCGATCTGGTGGATCATGTGGTGATCGGTCGAGGGACCTACGTCAGCATGCGAGAGCTCGGGCTCATCTGAACGTGGAGCGGCGGCAACAGTCGGGCAAACCTCGCCTGATGCGGCGGGGTTTTCCGTTGTTCCCGGGGTGCGGATTCTGGAGACACAGGAAGGGGTTTGCTGCGGCATGTGGAATCGATTTGGCTGGGAGATGGGATCGATCTGGGAACTGCGAACACCCTCGTCTATGTGAAGGGAAAGGGCATTATCGTTCGCGAGCCGTCGGTCGTAGCCATTCAAACGGATACCGGTGAGATCAAAGCCGTTGGTGAATCGGCCAAGCAGATGATCGGGCGAACCCCCGGGAACATCGTGGCTGTCCGGCCGATGAAAGACGGCGTCATCGCCGATTTCGATACCACGGCGACGATGCTCAGACATTTTATTCGCCAAGCCCTTCGACATAAATCCCTATGGTCCGGAAAGCCGCGGGTGGTGGTCTGCGTGCCGTCGGGGATCACTGCGGTGGAAAAGCGGGCAGTGGAGGAGGCGACCGAACAGGCGGGGGCCCGGGAAGCGCACACCATCGAAGAGCCCATGGCTGCGGCCATCGGGGCGGGTTTGCCCGTGGATGAGCCAACCGGTTCCATGGTGGTGGACATCGGCGGCGGAACCTCCGAAGTGGCCATCATTTCACTGGGGGGAATCGTCACCAGCCGGTCCATCCGGGTCGCCGGGGACGAGATGGACGAAGCGATCATCCAGTACATAAAAAAAGCGTACAATTTAATGATCGGCGAGCGAACGGCGGAGGAGCTGAAAGTGAGCATCGGCTCGGCCATTCCCGGAGAAGAGGACATCTCCATGGAGGTGCGCGGGCGGGATCTGGTGACCGGATTGCCGAAAACCCTGCGCATCAGCGCCGAAGAAGTGTGCGAAGCGCTGACGGAAACGGTCAACAGCATCGTCGACGCCGTCAAGGTCACCTTGGAAAAATCCCCTCCGGAATTGGCCGCCGACATTATGGACCGGGGGATTGTCCTCACCGGCGGAGGGGCTCTGCTCCGGAATTTGGACCGGCTGTTGTCCCGGGAGACGGGCATGCCGGTCCTTGTGGCCGAGAATCCTCTGGACTGCGTGGCGATCGGTGCGGGGAAATCCCTGGATATGATTCCGCTGCTGCGTTCCCGGGCCGCGCAACGCCGGCGCCGGACCCGCTGAGTCCGGGCGTGGGTAGGGACCGGTTTTTCGCGGGGGATCGGGTGAAGTGACTCGCCAGAACAGGGGAAGGGCGGGAGGAGGTTGTACGACAAAGTCGTTCGGCGGCGAATGGCGGCGGCCGGTGCTCTGATGGTTGCGGCGGGGCTCTTTGCGGCGACCGCCGGAGAGCGGCGGGCCGTCACGTGGCCGGAACGGGTGATCGGCGATACGGTGGCGGCCGTGCAGGGGTGGCTGTACCGGCCCGCAGGCGCCGTGGCCCAGTTTTTCGGGAATCTCAAAGACCTCCAAAACGTCTATGAAGAAAACGCCGTGTTGAAAGCGTCGCTGCACAACTATTTTGCGTTGCAGGCCCAAGTCAACGATTTGGAAACGGAGAATGAGCGCCTGCGAAAGATTGCGGGATTGATGCAGTCGCCGCGTGGGAAAACACTCATTCCCGCCAATGTGGTCGACCGCCAGCCCGATCTTTGGCATGACATCATCACCATCGATGTGGGGACTGCGGAAGGTGTGCAGAAGGACATGGCGGTGGTCACGGCGGACAATGCGCTGGTGGGACGGGTGACGGAAGTCCGGGATCACAGCGCCGTGGTCCAGTTGCTGACGGACACTTCCCGGCAGACGGTGGGGATTTCCGCGCTGATTCTGGGCGTCGGACCCACACCGCCGTCGGGGATCATCAGCAAAGTCAGCCCGGACCAACGGACGGTTCAGATGACGTCCATTGGAATGGATTATACCATTAAACCCGGGCTGATCGTGGAGACGTCGGGATTTGGCGGGTTGTTCCCGAAGGGACTGATCGTCGGGACGGTGAGTTCCGTGGCCCGGGGCGAGGACGGATTGACCCAGACCGCCATCGTCACGCCACTGGCCAACCTCGACAACCTTCAGGAAGTGTTCGTGGTGCGTCGAAATGGGGGCTGAGCGGTGAAAGCCGGATGGCTATTCGCCCTGTTGGTGGCGGCATTCGTGTTTCGCTCGACGATTCTCCAGGCTCTCGGTTTGCAGGGGGCCTACCTGAATCTGGACATCGTCCTTCTCACCGTGGCTGCCGTCCTGCGGGGCCCGTGGAATGCCGTCGGGTTGGCGGTCATGATCGGATTTTTGGAAGATCTGATGTTCGGGCGGTGGCTGGGCTTACACGCCGTGTGGCTGGGTGCGGTGGTGTTTGCCGTGGGCTGGGCGGTGAGGCCGTTGTTTCGCAAGCCCCTGTTTGTGCACGTGCTGGCGGTGGTGGCGACCACCGGCGTTTACGAAGGCGGTTTGTATATCCTGGGGCGGTTGCTCGGGGATTGGCCGGTGGCCCCGGTGGTGGTTGAGGAACGACTTCTGTTGGCCATGTTTTGGAACGGGCTGATCGTCTTGCTGGGGTACCCCCTGTGGCGGCGGCTCCTGCAGCCCGCCAGGGAGGATTTTTTGCCGTCGACGCCGAAGTAATGCACCAAATCGTGCTTGTCGCCGGTGTGGGAGGCTGCCATGGCGCAACGTGAGCGGAGGGAAGAACCGAGGAAGTCGCCGGTCACCATTAAGGGCGTGCGCGATCATCTCGTTTTTTACTTGGATGACGCGTGTGCGTTCGGCGATATTCTTCTGGATCTCGATGAAAAATTGAACGGAGCTCAGGCCCGCCTGTTGTCCGGCGCACAAATGGATGTTTCCATCCACACCGGGAGCCGGGATCTCAGCGATTGGGAGCGGGATGCGGTGCGCAGGGCCGTCTCCCGCACGGGCAATCTGCTCGTTCGCGAGTTTGTCTCGGACAGCGGAAGGCAAACGGTGAAGTATGAACCCCGGTTGGTGTACGGGCCCGTACGGGCCGGCCAGGTGGTGGTTCATCCCGGGGACCTCGTCGTGATCGGGGACGTGAATCCGGGCGCCTTGGTTGTGGCGGAGGGGGATGTGTACGTCCTCGGGGCTCTTCGGGGAGTCGCCCACGCCGGATCCCAAGGCGACCGGGAGGCCGTGATCGCGGCGGCCGATTTTCGGCCGTCTCAGATTCGGATTGCCGATATCATTTCCGAACCTCCCGTGGACCGGATGCCCGGCGTGGTGTATTTTGAATATGCGTACATCGACGGGGACGGGGTGAGGGTGGACAAGCTTTGGACGTTACATGGGCGGCGTCCCCGGCGTGGCGCCGAAGTTCGGGGGACGGGCGGGGAGCGAAAGGGGATCGGGGACGCGCGCGGCCCGGCAGATCTCCTGTAATATCCGGGCGGAGGGAGGGGGTGCGCCATGGGGGAAGCAGTGGTGATCACGTCGGGGAAGGGCGGCGTCGGCAAGACGACGTCCACCGCCAACATCGGACTCGCTTTGGCGCTGATGGGAAAGCGGGTGTGTCTGGTCGATGCGGATATCGGTCTGCGCAACCTCGATGTGGTCCTGGGGTTGGAAAACCGCATTTTGTTCGATGTGGTGGATGTGGCTCAGGGCGAGTGCCGGCTGGAACAGGCGCTGATCCAGGATAAGCGGGTCGACCGGCTGTCCCTGTTGCCCGCCTCTCAGACCAAGGATAAAAGCGCCCTGACCCCGGATGTGATGCGCAAGATCGTGGGAGATGTGAAGGTGCAGTTCGAATTCGTCTTGATCGATTGCCCGGCGGGCATTGAACAAGGGTTCCGGGTGGCGGTGGCCGGGGCGGATCGGGCGATCATCGTCGCCACCCCCGAACATGCGGCGGTGCGGGATGCCGACCGGGTGATCGGCCTGCTGCAGGGCGAAAGGGTTCAGGATACGAAGCTGGTCATCAACCGGGTTCGTCCCTCGATGATGCGCCAAGGGGACATGTTGGAGATCGAAGAGGTGGTATCCATCCTCGCCGTTGACCTTTTGGGAGTGATTCCCGACGATGAGGCGGTGATCCGCGGGGGAAATCATGGCGAGCCGGTGGTGCTGACGCAAGGGTCGAAGGCGGGACAGGCGTATCGGAATATCGCCAGGCGGATCCTGGGAGAGCCGGTTCCCCTCATGCCTCTGGAAGAGAACGGAGGCGGCTGGATCGGCCGGCTGCGACGGTTGATGGGCTTCGGCCGTTGACCGCCCCTCGCTTTCTCCCCGCTTGGGCCTGCGCTATAATGGGCGGGGGAAGGAGGGTGGGGTGTGACGTCAGGCACTTGGCTGAAACGGTTGGACTGGTCCATCGTCGTCGTGCTTCTGATCATCGGATGTTTCAGCGTGGTGAACATTGCCAGTGCCACCCACGCCGCCGCCTATTATGGCAGACAAATCATTTGGTTTGCAGTGGGATTTGCCTGTATGGGGATTGTCGTTGCCGTCGGGGATCAGCGCCTGGCTGAGTGGTGGAAACCGCTTTATTGGATCGGAATCGTGCTTCTCGTGGCGGTTTTTTTGTTCGGCACAGAGATCAATGGGGCCAGGGCGTGGTTCAGCCTGAGGGTGTTCAACGTCCAGCCCTCGGAATATATGAAGCTGGCGACCATTGTCGCCTTGGCTCGTTATTTTTCCCGATTCGAGGAGAGCGAGAACATACGGTTTCGCGATTTATTGGTGCCGATCGGGTTAATCGGGCTTCCGTTTGTGCTCATTGTCGTTGAACCCGATCTGGGCATGGGTGTGGTGATGGTCGCCACGGGTGCGGGGATGTTCATGGTGTCGGGGGTCCGTTGGCGATACCTGTTGGTGTTGTTTGTCGCGGGCGCCGCGATGATCGCCTCCTTGGTCGTACTTTACCATGTCGATCCTCACCTGTTTTTCAAGATCATCAAGCCCTATCAGCTGGACCGTTTGGTGGCATTTCGCGATCCGGAGAAATATCTGGCACCGGATGAAACCGGGAACGCGCCCGGGTATCACACCTATGAGTCGCTGATCGCCGTCGGATCGGGAGGCCTGTGGGGGGAAGGGTTTGGGCAGGGGCCCCAAACCCAGGGGGGATTTGTGCCCGAAAACTACACAGACTTCATTTTTTCGGTGCTAGCGAGGAATGGGGATTTGCCGGCAGCGTCTGCCTGCTTCTTCTCTATCTTTTTTTCTTTTATCGGATGGCACGGATCGCCATGGAAACCCGGGATGCGTACGGGACCTGCTTGGTGGCCGGAGTGTTTGCCATGTTTTTTGCCCAGGTATTTGAAAATATAGGAATGAACATTGGGCTCATGCCCATTACGGGAATCACCCTTCCCTTCATGAGTTACGGAGGAAGTTCCATCGCCACGTCGATGATGGCTGTGGGTCTGGTGCTCAGTGTGGGACTGCGCCGGAAAAAGACCATGTTTTGATCTTCGCTGCTCGTCATACCCGCCTCCGACTTCTCATATGAGTGAGTGAGGACATGGAGCGGGAGAGGATGCCGATGGATTGGGATGCGGTCAAGCGGCGTCGGATGGCGAGGGAAGCCGGGGAGGCCGGGGATCGAAGGGGGATTGAGCCCCCGGACGAGTGGCCCTGGACGAGTCGCAACGAGTTTCGATCCCGGCTGCCGGCCGGACGGGATGGGCGCCACCGCCGATCGGCGGCCGGCGGTCCGTCCCGGGGCGGATCGGCCTGGCAGGTTCTCGGCGCCGCGGTGCTGGCGGGCGGGGTGTACGCGGCTTTCCATCACGAGGGAGGCGTGTCGGACCGGGTGAAAGCGGTGGCGGAAAGGGCGCTGACCGAACAAGCCCACTGGAGTGATGTCTCCGGTTGGATTCAGGAGGTGGCCGGGGGCGGACTGGCCCTTCCGGTCATGGAATCCGGCTCCGGCTCAAGCCCGATTTGGTCGGCTCCGCTCTCCGGCACCATCGTGCAGGATTACAGTCCCCAGCGTCCATGGGTGGTCTTTGACGGCGTTCCCGGCGCCGCGGCGGCGGCGGCGGGCAAGGGGATTGTCGAACAGGTGGATCGCCGGGATCCGTATGGATTGTATGTGGTGGTCAATCATGGGGCGAAAGGGAAAACGCTTTACGGGACCCTGGGGGATGTCCAGGTGAAAAAGGGGGATTACGTATATCCCGGACAGGCGCTCGGGCATTTGGCCGGGCAGCGGCCGGCCCGCTTGCTTTTCGGGTATATCGTTGACGGCCGGTATGCCGACCCGCACACGGTGCTGGACGGAAAGGGGCGTTGACGGTGTCGACCGGACTTCCGGGCTGGAGGATGCCCCTGCGGGTGCATCCTCTCTTTTTGTTCCTCCTGATCCTGGCGGCGGCTTCCGGCCTGGTGTGGGAAGTGGCGGTTGTCTTTTGCGTCGTCGCGCTCCATGAACTGGCCCACGTGGTCGTGGCCCGGGCCTTGGGCTATCGGGTTCGGGAAATGACCCTTCTCCCGTTTGGGGGGGTCGCGGTCATCGAGCCGAAGTTTTCCCGGTGGTCTCCGGATGACGAGGTGTGGATCGCGGCGGCGGGCCCTCTGTGCAACGGCCTGCAGATTGCGGCGGCGTTGGCGTTGTATTCGGCTCAGCTTTGGACGGAAGGGTTTGCAGCCTTTTTCGTGCGGGTCAATCTCACCATTGCCCTCTTCAACCTTTTGCCGGCCCTGCCCCTGGACGGAGGCCGGATTTGGCGGGCCATGGGCAGCCGCACCTTCGGATACGGGCGGGCGGGGGAATTGGCGGTGGGGAGCGCATTCTGGTGCTCCGGGGCGCTGGCCGTCCTTGGAACCGGCACCGCCCTCTGGGGGACGCCTCACGTGGGCATGTGGGGGTTGGCCCTGTTTCTGGCTGTGTCCGCCCGGCACAGCCAGCGCGAAGTGCCCTATGAGTCCGTCAAATGGCTGTACGGGTTGCGGGGCAAGGTGGGCGAGGAACCCGTGGCGGTGCGTTCGTTGGCGGTGAACCGCCGGGTCAGAGCCGGGGATATCGCCCGGTACTTCGCCCCGAACGCTTTTCATGTGATCGCGGTTCTCGATGATGCGGGGAGCGTGGCGTTTATTCTGGAGGAGAAAGAATTCCTGGATTTTCTCTTCGCCCCGGGCGGGTTTGGCAAGGCGATCGGGGAATGGCGCCCGGGTTCCTGATGTGTGACGAACCGGATGTGAGGCGGTGCACGCGGTACCCGGACCGTGCGGCTCCATTGCCGGTCTCAAGACCGCCACGGCCACGGTCCGGAGATCGCGAGCCGTTTGACATCCCCTCTCGGGATCTGTTAAGATTATCCGGTAGGTGTGCGCGGTTGTGCACCACAACCACATGCCCCGGGTCGGCCAAATTCCGCGGGGTGCGCGGATGCCCGGCGCAGTGAGTCTGGGTGTGAGGGGGTGTTGGGAGTGTACGCGATTATGCAGACCGGTGGAAAACAATACCGGGTACAGGTCGGCGACATCATTTATGTGGAAAAATTGCCTGTCGACGAAGGGGCCGAGGTGGAGATCCCGGAGGTTCTTCTGCTCGGCACGGACGACGGTGTCGTGGTGGGAACCCCGTTGGTCCAAGGGGCCAGGATCAGGGCCACCGTCGTGAAACAGGGGAAGGCGAAGAAGATCATCGTATATAAATACAAGCCGAAGAAGAACTATCGGCGAAAGTACGGGCATCGCCAACCGTGGACGAAATTGCGCATCGAGGCGATCGAAGGTTGATTCGGGTGAGGGTGGAGCGGGACGGGCAGGGCCGCATTCGCCGGTTGAAGGTCAACGGCCACGCCGGTTGGTCGGAGGCTGGCCAGGATATCGTGTGTGCCGCGGTGTCGGCGCTGACGCTGAACCTGGTGAACAGTTGCCGGGGTCTGTTGAATGTCACCCTGCCGGTCAGGGCGAGAAACGGGTTTCTCGACCTGGACGTTCCCGCGGACCTGCCCGATGACGTCTCGGAAAAGGTTCAGTTGTTGATGGAGAGCTGCGTGTTCGGCTTGTGGCAGACGGCCCGGCAATATCGCCATCACGTGACGATATCCGGAGAAGTGCAGGGGAGGTGGAGATCGTGTTGAAGTGGGATCTGCAATGGTTTGCGACAAAGAAGGGCGTGGGCAGCACCCGGAACGGTCGGGACAGCATCTCCAAGCGCCTCGGGGTCAAGCGCTACGATGGTCAGTTCGTGACCGCGGGGAGCATCCTGGTCCGCCAGCGGGGCACGAAGATTTACCCCGGGCGCAATGTCGGCCGGGGCGGAGATGACACGCTGTTTGCCAAGGTGGATGGCCATGTGAAGTTTGAACGGGTGGGACGGGACCGAAAGCGGGTCAGTGTCTATCCCGCCGAGCAAGCCGCCGAAGTTTGAGTGAATGCCCGCCCGGGGTTTCACTCTCCGGGTGACCGGCGGGAACGCCGGCGTTGCGGTGTGAAAAGGAAAAACCTTCATTGTCCGGGTCAGAAAGACGCTCCGCGGGGCGTCTTTCTTGTTTCGAGGATTCGGGACGCCGGAAGAGAGGAGTTCACCGGATCGTGTCGAATCCACAGAAGGGGAGGAACTGCAGGGAATGAAAGGGGGGAATCGGATGAGGGCCCGGCATGCGTTCATCCTTTGGGCGGTGTGGTCCGTGGTGTGGCTGGGCATCGATTTCGGGGCGCACGCCGTGATCGGATGGGGCGTCGCGTCCTTGGCCAGCGCTGTGTATCTCCTGTGTTTCGCCCGGGGGCGGGGCATGATACATCATGAACACGGGGAGATCGGAGACATCGGCGGAGTGCTGACCCAGAGGGAACGAGCGTGGATACAGGCTCTTCAACATCTTCGCCACCACTGGATGAACGAATGCCAGTTGGTGCGGGGATATGCCCAAATGCGCCGCTGGGAACGGGTGGATGAAGTGGTGTGTCGGATGGCTGAAACGGCCGAACGACAGTCCGGGGTCACCGATTTCGGCCGTCCGAATCGCAGTGGAGTCCTCCTGCGGTTGATGTGTGAATTTCCATGGATCCGTGTCGCATGGGACGGGCCGGAGCGGGGCGACTTACCCGGGGTTGCGGTGGCCGGCATCGAGGAGGAGCTTCGACGGGCCGTGGGTGCTCGCATGGGGCGTACGGAACCGTGTCACACGCCGCCAACCGCCGATCATGTTTGGGTCCGGTTCGGCTTGGAATCGGACGGCGGGGCGACCATTCGCGTTCTGTCCAACGAGCCTGTGGAACCGGGCCGGGAGACCGAAGACAGGAAGGGGTTGCATCATGTGGATTGACACCGCCACCATCTATGTGAGAGGAGGCGACGGAGGGAATGGCATTGTCTCGTTTCGGCGGGAAAAATACGTGCCCTTGGGCGGCCCCGCCGGAGGGGACGGAGGCCGGGGAGGCGACGTGATTCTCGAAGTGGATGAAGGGTTGCGCACCCTGATGGATTTTCGATATCAACGCCATTTTAAGGCGGATCGGGGGGAGAATGGCAAACCGAAAAACCAACGAGGCAAGTCTGCGGAGGATCGGGTGATCAAGGTTCCCCCTGGGACGGTGGTCCGGGATCGGGATACCGGCCGCATATTGGGAGATCTGATCCACCATGGGCAACGCTTGGTGGTGGCCCGGGGAGGGCGGGGAGGGCGGGGGAATGTCCATTTTGCGACGCCCCGGAACAAGGCTCCTCGGATGGCGGAGAACGGCGAACCCGGCGAAGAACGATGGATTGTACTGGAATTGAAGGTGTTGGCGGACGCGGGGTTGGTGGGAATGCCCAGTGTCGGCAAATCCACCTTGTTGGCGGCGGTGACGGCCGCCAAACCAAAGACTGCCGATTATCCGTTCACCACGCTCTCCCCAAACCTGGGGGTGGTGGATGTCGGTGAGGGTCGGAGCTTCGTATTGGCCGACCTCCCGGGGTTGATCGAGGGCGCCCATTTGGGCCAGGGGTTGGGCCATCAGTTTTTGCGCCACATTGAACGGACTCGGGTGATCGTGCACGTGGTGGACATGGCCGGTCCGGAGGGGCGCGATCCTTACGACGACTGGAAGCAGATCAATGAAGAATTGCGGTTGTACGATCCCCGCCTCCTGGAACGCCCCCAGGTGATCGCCGCCAACAAAATGGACCTGCCCAAAGCGGAGGAGCGCTTGGAGACCTTCCGGGAACGGGTTGGCGATGTCCCGGTGTTTCCCATTTCGGCCGCTACAGGGAAAGGGGTCCGGGAGCTGATGTTTGCCGTGGCCGACATGTTGGATCGCCAGCCGGCTTCGGAGTCTCTTGAAGACGCGCCCCGGGGACCGGTATTTCGCCTGGAAGATGAGCCGTTTCGCGTGGAGCGGGGCGGGGACGGGTTTGTCGTGCGTGGGGAACGGGTGGAGAAATTGGTGAGCATGACGCCGCTGTCCCAAGAAGAAGCGGTGCACCGTCTGGCCCGGACGTTACGGAGAATGGGCGTGGACGAAGCGCTTCGCTTATACGGCGCCCGGGACGGGGATACGGTTCGCATCGGCGAGTTTGAGTTCGAGTTTGTCGACGAGGCGGGCGGGTCGGAAAAGGAACCGCCTGCCGAGGGGTAAACTGGGGGAACTTGCAACCGAAAAAGGCGCCGCGCGGTATGCGGGCGCCTTTCGTATCCGGGCGCTCCGGACAACGGTGCGGGATCGTGCTCCGGCCCGGATGCGCCGGCGGCTTCACAGGGTGTATGCCCGTTCATACGCTTTTGGGGTAAGTGGATTGCCGCCCAGAAGCAAGCTGGCCTCGTTCGCCCAATAGGGATTGCGCAACATCCCGCGGCCCACGGCGACCAGATCCGCCTTTTCTTCCCGGATCACCTGGTCGGCCAGCCGGGGGTCCTGGAGTTTACCCACTGCGATGACGGGAACCCCCAGGGCGCGCCGAAGGGTGTGGGCGTATTCCACCTGATATCCGGGGCCGGCGCCCGGCGTCCCGCCCGACCCGATAGGGCCTTCCCCGCCGGATGAGACATGGAAAAGATCAACCCCGGCCTCTTTGTATCTCCGGCAAAATTCCACGGCCTCATCCAGTCCGTAGCCGCCCTCGACATATTCCACCGCCGAGATCCGCATGATGATCGGCATGGATTCCGGCAGCACCCGTTTGGCCGCCTCGATCACCTCGACGCCGAACCGCAGCCGATCCCGGCCGTACACGTCCGTTCTCCGGTTGGTGAGCGGGGAATGGAATTGGTGAATGAGATACCCGTGCGCCCCGTGAATCTCCACGGCGTCCACACCGGCCTCCAACGCCCGGCGGAAGGCGGCTTCGAATTTGGCCACCATCCCCTTCACCTCTTCGGTGGACAGCTCCCGGGGGACTTTGTACCGCTCGGAAAACCGGATGGGGGAGGGTGCCACCGGGACCGGGGCGTCCTCTGCTTTTCGGCCCGCATGGGCGATCTGAATAGCAACTTTACTTCCATAAAAATGACACGTGTCGATGATGCGCCGAAAAGCGGGGACCTGATCGTCGCTCCACAAGCCGAGATCATAATCGGTGATTCGGCCGTCCGGTTCGACGTCGGTCATCTCCATGATGATGAGGCCGGCACCGCCGATGGCGCGGCTGGCGTAATGGACGAAATGCCAATCATTGGGTTTTCCGTCTTTCGCCGTGACCGAATACTGACACATGGGGGACATGACGATCCGGTTGCGCAAGGTGAGGTTCTTAATGGAGTAAGGGTCGAATAAGGTAGGCACAGAATTCCCTCCCGCTATGTATGGGTCTGGATTCTCTCGCTTCGAGTATACCTCTTCTCACAGCGAATCGAAACGCCGCGACCGCCCGGGTTCGCCCGGGCGATCTCTCGGCGGGCCCGGCTTTCGCAAAAAAGGAATCTTTTGTATAATCGGGAGGGAGGAGGCGAGGACATGGTCTCGTTTGGACTGATCGGCCCCGGTGCGTTCGGCCGGTTTGTCCTGACTTCGGTCGCGGCCCTACCGGAATTGCAGTTGAAGTGGGTATGGGGAAGGCGCCCCGAGTCGGCCGAATGTGCGGCCGCACTGTGGGCGGATGCCCGGCGGGGGGCGGGCCGGGCCGAAGTTCCGGTCCAGTGTGTGGCCGGTGAGGACGTGGACTGGCCGAGAGAACGGGTGGATGTGGTGGTGGTGGCGACCCCGCCGGATCGCCAGCCGGATTTTGCCCTCCGGGCGATTGAGCGGGGGACGGCATTGTTTCTGGAGAAGCCGGGCGCGCTGGATGCCGCGCTGCTGGACCGGGTGGCCGCCCGGGCCCGCGCCCGGGGTGTCCCGGCGACCGTGGATTTTGTTATGCGGCACAATCCCTTGGTTCGGATGTTGCGGGCTTGGGTCAGACAAGGTGTCATGGGCTTGCCGGAGCACGTTCAGATGGAAAATTGGGCGGGAGGGCACATGGCCCCGGGCCACTGGTTTTGGGATTCCCGCCGGAGCGGTGGCATCTTGGTGGAGCACGGAATCCACTTTTTTGACATGGTACGATACATTCTCGACGGAGAGTGGGTACCGGTTCATGCGGCCATCTGGGAGACGGTGCGTTCGGAAGGGTGGACGGCCGAAGACCGGGTGTTGGCGGTGGTGGAACATCGGGGTCTCGATCCGGAAACCGGGAAACCGGTATGGCGCGCCCCCGGCGGTTACTACCACGGCTTTACCCGGCCCGGGGACGGAGAGCGGACCCAGACGGGTCTCGTGTTCTCCGGGGGGTACGCTGTACTGTACGGCTGGATCCCTGAACGGCTGGAGGTGTGGCTGGACCGCGGAGACGCGGAGTTGCAGGTGCCCGCTTGCGCGTCCAACGAGGTGCGGCCGACGGTGGAGCGCCGAGGACGCCGCTGGACAATATCGTTTCCCGATCGCCAGCAGTTGTACCGTGCGGCGATTCGGGGGGGCATGACGGATCTTCTGGCCGCACTCCGGGATCCGGGGCACCGGGTGGAGGCGCCGTTGGAAGATGCCGTCAAAGCCTTGGAATTGGCCGCGTCGTTGACCCGTTTGGCCCGGGCGAGACATACGGTGGCCTGAGAAACGCGCCGGGGCGCGAATCTGGGTGTCGCCGCGGGGGAGGGAGTTCTTGGGATGAAAGCGTATCCGCTCAAGTTTCGACCGGTGTTTCAAGAGCGCATCTGGGGCGGGGCCCGGTTGCGCCATCTCGGTTATGCGATTCCGTCAGATCATGTCGGAGAAGCGTGGGTGATCTCCGATCACGATCACGGCCCCACTCCTGTGGCCGAAGGTCCTCTGGCCGGAAAACGGATCGGGGAAGTGATGAGAGAGTATCCCGATTGGTTCGGTCTGCCCCGAGGGGCGCGGTTCCCCCTGCTGGTCAAGGTCATTGATGCCGCCGACGACCTGTCCGTGCAGGTCCACCCCGACGACCGGTACGCCGGAGCGCGGGGTGATGAGGGGAAGACCGAGGCGTGGTTTGTGCTTGACGCCGAACCTGGTGCGTCCATCATCTACGGTCACCGGGCCAAGGACCGGGAGAGTCTCGAACGGTGCATGAAAGAGGGGGCGTGGGGAACCCTCCTCGTCAAGACCCCGGTTCAGCGAGGGGATTTCTATTTCGTTCCCAGCGGCACGTTGCACGCGATCGGCAAAGGCCTGTTGATTCTTGAAATCCAGCAGAGTTCCGATACGACCTACCGCGTGTATGATTATGACCGCGTGGATGCGAGCGGCCGGAAGCGGGATTTGCACTTGGAGGACGCGATGGCAGTGACGCGTTGTCCTTCTCCGCAACCGGCGAGGCCGGGATATGCGCGCTCCGGTCGCCGGGGAGCGGTCGTCGAGCACTTGATCCGGTGCGAGAAATTCGCCATCGACCGCTGGTTGATCGACGGCGAGGCCGAACTGTCTCGGAGTTCCACCTTCCTGCTCCTGAGTGTGCTCGAGGGATCCGGAGAAATTCGGTGGGAGGATGACGCCCTGCCCGTCGCACGAGGCGACCACCTGTTCATCCCCGCAACCCTCCGAGGTGCTTCTGTATGCGGAAATTTTGAAGGGCTCTTCTCTGCGCCGATTATTAGCACTCGATGAAAACGAGTGCTAATAGGTGGTGAATGCGTGCTTTTGACGGATTTTCTGTTAAAATTGCCCTTTACAACGGGTGGTTGGCCGAAACGGTCCTCGCACCGGTATCCGTTTTGTGTTAAGATGAAAGCATATATGACGACTCTGAGCGGGGGATGGCCGAAACAAGATTCACACGTTCATGACATGCTGAAAAGACCCCATGTTCACAGGTTCATACGTTTCATAGGTCTGGGGGTTCGGTTATCGGCGAACTTGGCGCGGTTTCGGCTCTACCCCGGATGAAACAGGGAGGTCGAGAGTGTGAAAGCACTGGTTTTAGCTGGTGGGAAGGGAACTCGCTTGCGGCCCCTCACGGACAAGTTGCCGAAGCCCATGGTTCCAGTGGCCAACCGGCCTCAACTGGAACACCTGTTGCTGTTGTTGCGCCGCCACGGGATTGACGAGGCGGTCATCACCCTCGGATACTGTGGCCAGGAGATTGAGGACTATTTTGGCGACGGGGCGAAGATCGGCTTGAATCTCGCCTACGTCCGCGAAGAGACCCTGCTGGGAACGGGCGGGGCGATTGTTCAGGCCAGACACCACTTCAACGACACGTTCCTCGTCTGCAACGCGGACATCGTGACCGATTTGGATATCTCCGCTTTGGTTCATTTTCACCTGGAGCGCAACGCGCTGGTCACCATCGCCACCACTTGGGTCGAGGACCCGACGCCTTACGGGTTGGTTGAAAGCGATCCGCATGGAAGAATCCAACGTTTTTTGGAAAAACCATCTCTAGAGGAGGTCACCACGAAC
>JASBVV010000016.1 GCA_029960885.1 Kyrpidia sp.
GGCCGAGGAGGGCTTGGCACCGGCACATCCGATGACAGTGAGGTGATCTTCGGCGATGAACGATTCCCTCGTGGTCGGGATGCGGTTGGATCACATGGAGCGGATGACGGATTCGACGGGCATGATTCAACACGCGGTGGGGGCGGTTCCCGATTTCGCCACCGGCTATACCACCGACGACAACGCCCGGGCTCTGATCGTGGCCTTGGGGCTTCAGAGCCTCCCCGATTGCACATCGTGGTGGGCGAGGCTCGGAAAGTTGGCCGACCGGTATCTGGCCTTTCTCGTTTATGCGCAACGTTCCGATGGGCGATTTCGAAATTTTGTCGGCTATGACCGGCGGTTTTTAGAAGATGTGGGTTCGGAAGACAGTTTGGGACGGGCGCTGTGGGCGCTGGGGGAAGTCGTTAGCAGTCACCCCGATTCATACTACGGGCGGGTGGCCGCGGCGGTGTTTGAACGGGCTGCGCCTCACGCGGCCGACCTGTCCTTCGTGAGGGCCCAGGCGTTTGCGCTTCTCGGCCTGTGTGCGGCGTGGGAGGGAGAGACTGTCGGAGTGGGGCTGGAGCCGTTGATTGAGGGGTTGGTCGGGCGGCTGACGGCCGCCTACCGCCTGCACGCCGGTCCGGGATGGCGCTGGTTCGACGAAGCGCTCACGTATTCCAACGGCGTGGTTCCAGCCGCCCTGTTGCGCGGCGCCATCGCGACGGGGTCCGAGGAAGCCCGGCGGATTGCGGTGGACGCCTTGGATTTTCTCACGGAATCGCTGATCGTGAACGGGCAACTCGAAATTGTCGGGAATGCAGGATGGTATCCCAAAGGCGGCCGCCGGGCTCTGTATGATCAGCAGCCGGTGGACGCCGGAGCCATGGTTTTGGCCTACACGACCTTCTGGCGCCTGTTGGGCCGTCCCCAGGATCGGGAAGCGGCCCGGATCAGTTTTGCATGGTTTACCGGCCGGAACATCGAAGGGATTCCATTGTACGATCCCGACACCGGCGGGTGCAGGGACGGGCTGCTTCGGGGCGGGGTGAACGTCAATCAAGGGGCGGAGTCGGTGATCGCTTACTTGCTCTCATGCTATTGGTTACTCAAGACAGGGTTGGCCCGGGCTTCGCTGCCGGAAGAAGAAGTTCGGGCCGCGGGATAAGAACGAAAAAGCCGGCCTTCGGTATGCTGGCCGAGGGCCGGTTTTTTTTTGACTGGCGTACGGCGTCTTGGGTGTCGGTGTCAAACGGTTCCCAAGGAGCTGGGGGCAGGTTGTCCGTGCAGCTCACGAATTGGGTCCAGATTCTCCAAAAAGTGTTGGATGCGCTCGAATGCCTCGAGAAGCGGGTTGATGCCGGTAGCGTACGAACAGCGGATGTGGCCGGCACCCCCCGGGCCGAACACGCTGCCCGGCACCACGGCCACTTTCGCCCGTTTGAGCAACTCTTCGGCGAACACTTCGTCGCTCAATCCCGTGGATGCCACCGACGGGAAGGCATAAAAAGCTCCCTCGGGTTCGTGACAGGCCAGCCCCATCCGGCGGAAAGCGTTGACCACCAGACGTCGGCGCTCTTCGTACTGTGCGACCATCTCATCCCGTTCCCGGCCGGCTTTGGTCAAGGCTTCCACCGCGGCCATT
>JASBVV010000017.1 GCA_029960885.1 Kyrpidia sp.
TGGCGTCAAATCCGGCATCCCGTTGGGGGGTGACCTTGACGTCGATCATCGCCGTCACTTGTTCATATCCCGCTTTCTCCCAATTGATTACCGCGGAGTAACCCACGATGATGCCGTTTTGCTCCAACTGATCGATGGCGGCTGCCACCTCGTTCCGGGATACGCCGAGCATGTCGGCGATCGCTTGTTTAGGCAGGCGGCTGTTTTCTTGCAACAACTGCAAAATTCGCTTCACCAGTGAATCCATGGCCAACCTCCTGAGGTTTCGCCTGTATTGGTGACTATTATATCGCAGCCGGGGGGGAATCGGCGAACGAGATCTCCTTCGTTTTTCTATTTAACGGGAATTTTTTTGGATTCAAGGTTGTTGCAGAGGTTTGACCCGATTGGGAACGAATGAAGTTCGATAGATCCGCAAAGGATCCAGACGGGTTTGGAGGGGATGAAAGTGACGGAGAGGCGAGGGGCCGTTTGTGCGCTGGGAGAAGTGTTGGAGTGGGCCGTGGTGCGGAACGTGCCGGACGTCCATGTGGAGCCGGGGGAGGGCGCATGGCAGGTACAGTTTCGCCGCAATGGTCGGCTCTGCCGGGTCGCGGCTTGGGACGAACAGACGGGGCTGGAGATCGTCCGGAGAGTGAAGCTGTTGTCGCGGATGGACATTGCGGAGAAGCGCGTCCCCCAGGACGGACAGCTCCAGTTGCCGGTGGCGGGCGAAGTGCGCCATATGCGGGTGGCCACATTGCCCACGGTGCGGGGAGAGCGATTGGTGATTCGCATTCACGACGCCCGGATGGATCCCGATGATATGGCGGCGGAGGAGGCGGATGACCCCGTTTGGCGGCGATGGTTGTCATGGAGCGAGGCGCCCCACGGTCTTTTGCTCATTGCCGGTCCCACGGGAAGCGGAAAGACGACCTCCCTGTACCGAACGACCCGTCGTTGGGCCGAGAAGGGGTACTGCGTCATCAGTCTGGAAGATCCGGTGGAAAGGCACATTCCGGGTGTTCACCAGGTGGATGTGATGGGGAAGCGGGGCTTGACCTATCGCCGCCTGCTGCCGGCCAGCTTGCGTCAGGATCCAAACGCGTTGGCGATCGGTGAAATCCGGGATGACGATGCGGCTTGGACTGCGGTCCAGGCCGCCTTGGCAGGCTGCATTGTGGTGGCAACGCTTCATGCGGCGGGCCCCGGAGATGTGTGGCGTCGGTTTGGGCACTGGGGGATCTGTCCGGGGGAGTTGGAGAACAGCCTTTTGGCCGTTCTCAGCCAGCGACTGGCCCCCCGGCTGTGTCCTCATTGTCGCCGCAGAAAAGGGGCGGTCCGAGGAGGCGGGGGCCGGGTGGCGTTGGCGTGGACGGCGGCGGGCTGCGACCTGTGCGGAGGGCGTGGACGCTCCGGGGTGGTGCCCGTGTATCACTTGTCGGAACAGGGGCGGGAGTCGGGACAGGCGTTGCTGCCGGACTGGGAAGAGAGTGCGTGGCCAAAGGTGGTAAAGGGGGATTTGGGTGAGGAGTGGTACGGATTGGATACCGCGAGTCCATCCGCGTCTGTGGAGGAGGTATGAAAAGCGGATTCCTGTTCAGGTGTGGGCCGATCTCTGGACGGATTTGGCTTCCTATGTCCAGGCGGGCATTGCGCTGGACCATGCCCTCGGCATTGTCGCGACCCGGCGGGCGGGACGCGTGTTCAAGCTGTTGCAGGAATGGAGGGAGTGCCTGCAGGAGGGGAAATCTCTTTCGGAGTTGTATGCCCGGTCCGGCCAATACCTGATGTGGCTCCCGCTCATTCGCGTCGGGGAGGCCACCGGGGATCTGGCGCACATGATGCGGGTACTGGGCGGACAGGCCGCGGAGTGGCACCGTCACCGGCGGGACCTGTGGACGCAACTGGCGTATCCGTTGGTGGTCACCGCAGCGACAGTCGGCGTGTGCGCACTGTTTTTTCTCATCGTGTTTCCGCGTTTTGCGGCTTTTTACGAAGAGTTGGGTTTGGACGCGGACGGAGGAGGGGGTCCGATCCGCCTGGCCCACATCCTGGCCTGGGGGGTGGGAGCGGTGCTCGTCGCCGGTGGGGCGGCGGTATTTGGTGTGTGGAGATGGCGGCTGGGGGGCAAGGCGTCGGGACGGTTGGCGCGTATGACGGGGGTTTCCGATGCGTTCACTTTTGAATGGGCTTTTTTGGTCGGTACCATGTTGTCCGCCGGGGTGTCTCTCGACGAAACGTTGGCGCATTTGGCGGATGCGAAGATCCGGGTGTCCGGAGCGGCGCGGCACGTGCGGAGCCGGATGCTCGAGGGATCGACCCTCCCGGAGGCACTGGGGGCATGGCCGCAATGTTCCGAGGAATTGCTCCGGGTGGTGGAATTGGCGCTGTGGACCGGGCGGCTGGATACGGCGTTGCTGGTATTGGCCGAAAGCGCCGCGTTAAGGCAAAAAAGACGCCTGGAGCTGTGGATTCGCTGGCTGGAACCGACGCTCACCGGGGTGATTGGCCTGCTTGTCCTCGGCGTCTTCGGGTTATTGTATTGGCCGATCACCCAGATTATGGGAATGGTGGTGTCCTGATGTGATTCCGGGAAAAAAGGGCCGGGGTAATCGGAGTAATGAACGGGGGTTCACCCTGATCGAACTCATTGTTTCGGTGGCCATCATCGCCATCTTGATTTCGCTGGCGGTCCCCAATCTCCGGGCCGCCGGCGAAGCGGCGCAAAAAACGGGCTGCGAGAGCAATCAGCGGCTGCTCCGCATGGTTTTGGCCCAGTGGGAATTGGTCGAACGCCGGCCGTTACCGGGGAAGCCCGAAGATGTGCTCAAGGCTTTGGCGGATGCGCGGTTGTTGGAGAGCGAGCCCAGGTGTCCCGGGGGAGGTCAGTATACGTTCACCCCGGGAGAAACCGGAGGAGTTTCCGTCTCGTGTTCGGTTCACGGCGTGTTGGGGCAGTGAGGAGCTCTCCGGGGTTCACTTTGGTGGAGTTGGTCGCAACTCTCGCACTCATGGGCATGTTGGCGGGGATCGCTGTTCCCGTTCTGCTCCGGTGGGCCGACTACTGGGAGCTCAGGGCGGCCGTGGAACGGTTGGCGGCGGATCTGCGAGAGTGTCAAAGTCGTGCCGAGGCGGAGGGAGTTTATTACGAACTGCGATTCTGGCGAACCCACCCGGATTACGTGATGTACCGGGGGGTGAATCCGGTGCGATCGGTGCAACATCGTCCGGGGATCGAGTATCTCTACGGCACGTACCCTCTGCCGGGGACCCATCTGCGCTTTACCCCGCGGGGAACGGGTACCCAAGGGGTGACAATTTGGCTGCGCAACCGATCCGGAGATCGATTGGCCGCCAGGGTGTATCTTGACAGCGGGGCGGTGGTCACCCTTGCGCCATGAGGGATTTGTCCTGGTGGAAGCCGTGTTGGGGATGGCCGTCACGATCGTGATGGTGGGAACGCTCGGCAGTCTGGGACTCGGCATGTACCGGGAGCACCGGGATGCCCGGGAGTGGGCCGCGGCGCGAATGGTGGCTGCCGAGATCTGGGAGCGGCGGGCGGTGGCGGGGATGGCGGGTGAGGAACGGATGGAGCGTGAAGGCACCGTTTACCGGGTTTCCTGGGGACCGGGCGGTTCGTGGCACGGGATTCCCATTGTCCGGTTGTCGGTCGAATGGAACGGTGTGCGGGGGAGTCGGGCCGTGGTCTGGAACGGGCCGATGATCGGGAGGTGAGGTTCGTGCTTCGCGGGCGTTCGGAGGGATTCATTCTGCTGGAGGCTCTTTTCGCGACGGCGATGGCGGCGGTGATATGGATGATCTGGAGCCAGTGGTGGATCCACGCCATGTCGGGAGTGGTGCGAATCGCGGAGGGGATGGAAGGGGAGGAACGATGGCGCCGCCTGGTTGTACGCCTCAGCCGGGAATGGCACGATGCCGGGCCGGTTCGAGGTGGTGGATGGATCGTGGAGTGGCGGGACGGCCGGGGGAGATGGGTGTCGGTCCGGATGAATGAGAAGGGGCAGTTGCTTCAATCGGTGGACGGAGCTGGTGACGTGGTATTGGCCAATGGACTGAAGAGGGTGAATTTCATGGTGGAATCCGGGGGAGTGACTCTGCAAACGTGGTGGGAGCACCCGTGGAACCGAGAACCGGTCACCGCGTTTGTGGCGAGCCGGCGTCCGGACATCCAAGCGGCCCCGGCATCGGAACCGTGAAAAGGGAAGCCGGATGGTCCGGGTGGGTCCTCCCCGCGGTACTCGGCATGGCCTTGATGGTGCAGATGATGTTTTTTACGGTATTTGCCCAGGTGCATGGTCATTTTGAACGGGTGGTGCGGCAAATGCGGGTGGATCAAGCCGATCGACTGGCGGAGGCGGGGTGGCGGTGGGCATTGTGGCAGTTGGAAGACCACCCGGACTGGAGGGGGGTGCAACAGTTGGCTTTGGATTCGGGGATGGTGCGCGTCACCGTGGCCGAGGAGTCGGGCCGGCTGATCGTGGTGGCGGAGGGGGGCGTGGACGGAGGGGTACGGCGTTCCCTGCGGGTGGAGGTGGATCCGGCCGATTTTCGGCCCCTGCATTGGGAAGAAGGCGCCGGTATCGCATCGGGTTCTTAAAGAAGCGGGGACGGTATGGTACGATACACGTGGGAGGGGACGACTTGAGCAACCTGTATCTGATCGGTTTTATGGGGAGCGGGAAAACCACCGTGGGAAGAAGGTTGGCCGAACGGCTTGGATGGCCCTTTACCGACACCGACGAGGAGATCGTTCGCCGGGAGGGCATGGAGATCCCGGAGATCTTTTCGAAGGGCGGCGAGGCATTTTTTCGCGATTTGGAACAGGCCGTGTTGTTGGAACTGTCCGGGCGCGCGGGATGGGTGATCGCCACTGGCGGGGGCATTGTCGTTCGCGGGCGGAATGTGGAGATTATGAAAGAGAGTGGCAGGACGGTGTTTCTGTTTGCCCGGGAGGAAGTACTCCTCGGCCGGCTGGCGGAAGATGAGGAGGTTCGGCCGTTGCTGCAGGGGGATTCTCCCAGCGCCAGAATCCGCCAGTTGCTTCAGGAACGGCGAGGGATGTATGAATGGGCGGATTTGACGGTCGACACCAGTGACAAGTCGGTGGATGCCGTCGTCGGTGAGATTCTGCAACACTTCGGCAGGGCGGACCGAAACGATCGGGCCGTGTGATCTGCACCAAGGTGAAGGCGGGGTTGAAGTCATGTGCGGAATTTGCGGGATGACGAGATGCGGCGGGCCCGTCGAGAAGGAGACGCTCCGGCGGATGGCCGATCGGATCGTCCATCGGGGTCCGGATGATGAAGGTTTTTATCTCGGTACGGGCGTGGGACTGGGGTTTCGCCGTCTGGCCATTATCGACGTGACGGGAGGCCACCAACCTCTGTCGAACGAGGACGGTTCCGTCTGGGTGGCGTTCAACGGCGAGATCTACAACTACAGGTCCCTGCGGGATGAGTTGCTCCGGCGGGGGCACCGCTTCCGCACGGATACCGACACGGAAATTCTCGTTCACTTGTACGAAGAGGAGAGCACTGACCTCGTCCATCGCCTGCGAGGGATGTTCGCGTTTGCAATCTGGGATGAGTCCCAACGCACGCTGTTTTTGGCCCGCGATCATTTCGGCATCAAGCCGCTGTACTACACGCGAACGGACGACGGGATCGCTTTTGCGTCGGAGATCAAGAGTCTTCTGGCCGTGCCCGGCGTGGCGGCCCGGGTCAAGCCGGAGTCCCTGTGGAACTATTTGACGTTCCAGTATGTTCCCGACCCCGATACGATGTTCGAAGGGATCTATAAGCTTCCTCCGGCCCACCGATTGACGTGGCGCGAGGGGGATGTGCGCCTCGAGCGGTACTGGGAAGCCGCCTTTGAACCGGAGGATCGGCCTCTGCCCGCATTTGTCGAAGAGGTGCAGGAGGTGCTGCGAGATTCCGTCCGGGTGCACATGAACAGTGACGTGCCCAGAGGGGCATTTCTTTCCAGCGGTGTGGACTCCAGTACCATTGTTGCGCTGCTCAAGGAATTGGAGCAGGTCAAAACGTTCACCGTCGGTTTTGATGGGGCGGGCGGTATGAGCGAGATCGAGTACGCCAGGGGGACGGCGCGGCTGTTGGGCACCGAGCACAGGGACGTGGTGGTTTCTGCGGACCGGTATGCCTCGGTGCTGCCGGATTTGGCGTTCCACCAAGATGAACCGGTGGCCGATCCTTCGGCGATCGCGCTGTACTTTGTCGCCGAACTGGCATCTTCGGAGGTGGCGGTGGTTCTCTCCGGAGAAGGGGCGGACGAACTGTTCGGCGGGTACACCATTTATCGGGAACCTCTGTCCCTTCGCGTGTTTCGATTTCTTCCGGGAGAGGTTCGCCGGGGGCTGGGGAAATGGGCCCATGCGCTGCCCAGGGGGATGAAGGGACGGGGGTTTCTCTTGCGCGGTTCCCGGACCTTGCCCGACCGTTTTGTGGGGAATGCCAACATTTTTTCCGAGAGCGAGAAAGAGGCGTTTGTCAAGTTCAGACCCCGGGACGGGTTTGACGGGCCCAAGGCGGTAACCGGACCGCTGTACGACCGTTTTTCGGAGATGGATGAAGTGACCCAGATGCAGTCGATCGATATCCACACCTGGTTGCCGGGAGATATCCTGATGAAAGCGGATAAGATGACCATGGCCAATTCTCTGGAGTTGCGGGTGCCGTTCCTGGATCGTCAGGTGTTTGAGGTGGCCAGGCGCATTCCCGCTTCGCTGCGCCTGCTGGAAGGCACCACGAAATATGTGTTGCGGGAAGCGGTGAGGGACATCTTGCCCGAGGCGGTGACGCGTCGAAAGAAACTGGGTTTTCCCGTACCCACCCGACGCTGGCTCAGGGAAGAGTTGTATGGTTGGGCGAAGGAAAGATTGTCCGATTCCAGTACCGGCCTGTATTTTGATCGAGAGTGGCTGCTGGCCAGGCTGGAGGACCACCGAAGCGGCCGGGGGGATTACGCGAGAAAACTGTGGACTGTACTGATGTTCCTGCTGTGGCACGATGTGTACATTTCCCGAAAGCTGACGGTTCAGTCGGCGGTCCGTCCCCGGGTTCAGGAACGAAGGGCGCGTTTGTTCGGGTCGGAAGCCGGCCGGCGGGTGGAATTAGCGGTGACCAGGTTCTAATCCGCGCTCTAACCGGTTGTTGTCAGATTCGGCCGGCCATGTTATACTGTCTACCAGTAGAGGATTCTAATCCGCCTACAGTAAACATCACGGGGTGACGAGCTTGGGCGGAGAGGATCGCCGGAGATATTATCTGGTGGCGGAAGATATCCTGCCTGAAGCCATGCTCAAAACGGTTCAGGTGAAAACCCTGCTGGCAAGCGGTGAGGCGGAGACGGTCCATGATGCCGTGGCCAAGGTCGGTCTGAGCCGGAGCGCATTTTATAAATACCGGGACTTGGTGTTTTTGTATGACGAAGAAGGACGCGAGCGGGTGATCACCCTGTCGCTGATTCTCGAGCATCGAACAGGGGTGCTTTCCGTGGTGCTCAATGCCATTGCCCAAGCCGGTGGGAATGTCATCACGATTAACCAAGGCATGCCGGTGCATCAGGCCGCATTGGTCACGGTGATGGTGGACGTTTCCGACATGACCAACCCCGTCGACGCCTTGGTGAAAACCCTGTTGGGGATTGCGGGGGTCCGCAAGGCGGAAGTGGTTGGCTACAGTCCATAAGGTCTTGGTGAGGAAGGGGTCGAACAACAATGTGGCGGGGTGTCGTGGAAGAGTACCGAGAATTTCTCCCGATCGGGCGGGATACGGAACCGGTCAGCCTGCAAGAAGGAAACACGCCCCTCATCTATGCCCGGAAGCTGTCCCGACGCACCGGCCTCCACGTTTGGCTGAAATATGAGGGGCTCAATCCTACCGGCTCGTTTAAGGATCGAGGAATGGCCATGGCGGTGACCAAGGCGAAAGAAGACGGGGCCGACGTGTTGATCTGTGCGTCGACGGGCAACACGTCGGCCTCGGCGGCGGCCTACGCGGCCAGGGCCGGGATGCGCGCCGTCGTGGTCATCCCCGACGGGAAGATCGCTCAGGGGAAGTTGGCCCAGGCGTACATGTACGGAGCCCAGGTTGTCGCCATCCGGGGCAACTTCGATCAGGCGCTGGCCATTGTCCGGCATCTGGCTGAGTCACAGCCGGTGGCACTGGTAAACTCAGTAAATCCATACCGGATCGAAGGGCAGAAAACAGCGGCGTTCGAAATTTGCGACGAACTCGGTGAAGCCCCGGACGTGTTGGCCATCCCGGTGGGGAATGCGGGAAACATCACCGCGTATTGGAAAGGATTCGTGGAATATCATCTTCATCGACGGACGCGCCATCGCCCACGGATGTTCGGTTTCGAGGCGGAAGGGGCCGCCGCCATCGTGCAAGGTCGACCCATCGCCAATCCGGAGACCATTGCGACAGCGATCCGGATCGGGAATCCCGCCAGTTGGCAGGGGGCTGTCCAAGCGGTGGAACAGTCCGGAGGGCTCATGGATGCAGTGACCGATCAGGAGATTCTGGACGCTTATCGGTGGATCGCCGAGGAAGGGGTATTTTGCGAACCGGCGTCCGCCGCTTCGGTGGCCGGGCTGGTGAAAGCCGGTGCCGCCGGACGGGTGTCCAAGGGCATGACGGCCGTTTGTGTGCTGACGGGAAACGGGTTGAAGGACCCGGATACGGCGTTGCTTCATGCCCCAGGGCGGGCGGCGGCACCGGTGGTCGTCGATCCCTCCGAGAAAGCGGTGGCAGAAGTGATACTGGGCTCCGGGTCACTTCGACGGTGAAGATATGCGTGAACGATTTCGGGAAGAAATGGGGGACCCCCAGTGGCGGTGAAGGTTCGGGTGCCGGCCACCACGGCGAATCTCGGCCCGGGATTCGACAGTCTGGGCATGGCGTTGCAACTGTACAACGAGATCGAATTGGAGCTCATTGACCAGGGCCTTCAATTTGAGGTGACCGGCGTAGGAGCGGATATGATTCCCGCGACGTCGGAGAATGTGATCTACAAAGCCGTTCAGTGCGTCTTTGACCAACTGGGCCGTCGCCGTCCCGGTCTGCGGTTGCGCCTCCACAATGCGGTTCCGGTCACCCGGGGATTGGGAAGCAGCGCGGCGGCCATAGTGGGGGGACTGGTGGCTGCAAACGAGGTGTGTCACCGGCCGCTGTCTTCGGATCACTTGCTTGAGCTCGCGGTGAGGATGGAGGGGCATCCGGACAATGTCGCCGCGGCTTTGCTGGGGGGCATTGTGGTTTCCGGCCGGGTGGGGGGCAAGACCCGGCACGTCAAACTGCCGGTGCCGCGGGACTTGGTCTGTGTCGTGGTGGTTCCCGAAGTGCCCTTGCCCACCAAGGAGTCGCGCAAGGTATTGCCCGGATCCGTCCCGTTTGAAGATGCCGTTCATAACGTCAATCGGGTGGCCCTTTTGTTGGGCGCACTCGCGACCGGCGATCTGGAATTGGTGGGCGCCGCCATGGAGGATGTCTTGCATGAACCCTACCGCATGTCTCTCATCCCCGGGATGTCCCGGGCGGCAGAAGCGGGCCGTGAGTCGGGGGCTCTGGGGGTAGTCCTGAGCGGCTCCGGCCCGACGTTGATTGCGTTCTGTCGAGAGGGTACCGAATCCCCCGTGGGTCCGGCCATCGCGCGGGCTTGGTCGGAGGCGGGCCTGAAAGCGTCCTGGATGGTGTTGCGGCCCGACCTGCGGGGTGTGACGGTCACCGGGGTTCCGCACTTGGAGCCCATGGGGCCGCCGGCCCGGTAGCGGGTCCCGGGCATCGCGGATCGGGCGGCCGTTCCGGAGCCCGGTGAAACGCAGAGAAGGGGGAAACGAGGTGCCATGGAGCCCATCGGATCGGTATTGTCCTCCCGGAAGTTTCGGCGGGCGGCTGTGCGCACCGAACCGTCATTCTTTTATGAACGGATTCCGATGCTGCGCCGGCTCGGGGTCGAGCCTTCGGCGGTGGTGCGCGGGAGCGGCCTTTTGTTCGCTTTTCTCCAACAGGAAGAGATTTGCGGCCGGTGCAAGGGATATGACCTGTGTGGAAAGCAGGGAGACGCGAAGGGCATGTACGATCGCCTGGAGGTGTACCAAGGGGAGATCACTGTCCGGACCGGGTTCTGCGGGCCGTATCGGGAGTGGCTGGAAAGGCGGAGGTTGAAAGAGTTGGAGGCGTTTTCGGGAAAGACCGAAGCGGATCGCCGGTACACCTTCGAGAACTTTCCCGAGGAACAGAAGCGCCGCTTCCCCGAACTGTACCGGGCCGCCGTGGAATTGGCCGAGCGGGCGGCGCCGGAGATCCCGATGAAGGGCCTTTATATCTTCGGGCCGCCCGGGGTCGGGAAAACCCATTTGTTGCTCGCCGTGGTCAATCGCCTCGAAGAGCGGCGCATACCGGTCATTTTCGTGAGGGCGGAGATGATCTTTGACCGGCTCCGCAGCCGAATCGCGTCGGGCCAGGATGTCGAGCCGATTTTGGACACCTACTGTCGGGTGCCGGTTTTGGCCATCGATGAGTTTGCCCAGGAACGGCCGAGCGACTTCACTTTGGAGAAGATGTTTCGCATCATCAATGCTCGTTTTTCCGCGGGGCGGCCCACGCTGTTCACCAGCAATTATCCGCCTCCGGAGATTTACAGTCGGGCGCCCCGGGAACTGGAGCCACTGGTGGACGTCTTGCGAAGCCGGATTGTGCAGATGAATCGTCATGGTCAGTTGAACGGGGAGGACGCCCGTCTGCAACAGATCGACTGGCTCGGTCCGAAGGAAGATCCGCATGGATGACGACCGGCGGAGATGCCGGCCGTCATGGGCGGGTTGGCGACTGTTGGCCGGTGAACATTCGGGCCCGGGTGGCGGGTGTCAAACATAGCCAGGCCCACTGCAAGGGGGTCACGACGATGCGCGGACCGAAGCGCCAGCGCAACTCCTCCAGGCGCACGGACCATTCCGCCTCCAGGGTGCTCCGGCTCTCTTCCCGCTCGCGGACGAGTTGTTCAAAATAGCGAGCCAGGCGCCGCTCCTCCTCTTGCCGCCGGGTGATGGCTTCCTCCGCCCACCGGTGATCTTCGTGATTCAGGTATAGCCGGAGCGTCGCTTCGAGAAGGCCCCGGGTTTCCGGCCAAGTTACCCGGGCTTCCATCAGGTGGCGGGTTTTCGGTTGGTCCGACAGGGACAGAGGGGGAAGCCGGCCCTTCGGATCGACCGCGACCCGTCCGTCGAAAAGGTCGACGGCCATGGCCAGCAGGCGGTCCTTGCGGCGATCGGAGATGTAAGAAACCTTACAGTACACCAGCAGCAACGGAAGCAAAGGATCTTCCGGAGAGCAGATCTCGAATTGGCGGACATAGCGACCCCTTCGGCAGGCGGAATCATACATTTTTTGCAGTCGGAAGCTGGCGGGAGCCAGCCATTCGGCGGCCGGGTTCTCTTCATCGCCTTCGGGATCGAAGAGAAAGGTGTACGTCTGCGGCTCCACCTTTTCGCCCGTGGCCTCGACCCACATCCAGTAGTATGGCCGATCGGTCAACTCTTTGTCGATCTCGATAGGGACCCGCACGGTGAGGCGCTGCGGGGAATCGTCCAGGATCGTCGCCCCCGCCGTTTCGAAGTATGTCTTCGCGAACTGGCGAATGTCTTCTCGGCTCTGCATGGCCTCCTCCTCGACGCGAGATCGTTGACGCCGGGGTTTCCTTGTTGTTCGCCTCAGAAAAGGTCTTGAATGTCCGGACCGGCGGTCGTTCGTTCGCGGTTCCACTGAACTTTGGCCGATTCAAAAGCTCGGTTGAATTCGTCCATCTTTGACCGAAGGTCGTCCGGGCGCTCCGCGTCCATGATCCATCGGATGATTTGCCTTTCAAAATCATCGGCGGACAGGCGCATTTTCCCCAGAATCAGGTCGAGTTCGCCGATGACCAACTCAAACAGGCGGATTTTTTCTTGAAGGAGTTCCACGATATGTTGTTCGACGGTGTCGGCGGTGGCCAGATTGTGGATAAAGACGTCCCGGGTCTGCCCCAGACGGTGAACCCGCCCGATTCGCTGTTCCACCCGCATGGGATTCCACGGCAAGTCAAAATTGATGATCTGGTTGCAAAATTGCAGGTTCAGTCCTTCCCCGCCCGCTTCGGTGGCCACCATCACCCGGGCTTTCTTTGAAAAGAGGTCTTTCATCCAATCTCTTTTTCCCCGCCCGAACCCTCCCCGAAACGGCACGCAGGGAATCCCGCGGCGTTTCATCATGTAGAGGAGGAAATCCTGACTGGCCCGGTATTCGGTAAAAACAATCACTTTGTCGTCGATCTCGTTGACCAGGTCGATCGTCGTTTCCACTTTCGTATACGCGGGGATGCGCGCCCCCAGTTCGCACAACTCTGAGAGCCTGGCCCGGAGATCCGGCGGCCGGGAGTCGTCTTTGGCCATGCGTTCCAAGGTGTTCAGCGCCGCATAGGGCGAGCTGCACATTTCCCGTTGCAGGGTGATGAGATGAAGCACGTTCTGGGCGGTGTCGATGCGGCGGCGATACTCGTCCCGAATGAACGAGGTGACCGCTTCATAAAAGGACCGCTCTTCCGGCGAGAGTTCCAGCGGCACCTGGCGCACGTGGCGTCTGGTGAACTCCACGTTCCCGTCGCCGCGTTTGTTGCGGATCATGACCTCACCGAGCGCCTGCCGGAGTTGGGCCGGGTTTTTCGGCGTGCGCCGATCCTCGACAAAGGTCCGGCAAAATTCCCGGAAGCTGCCCAGTTGTCCCGGCTTTAACAGGGTGATCAGATTGTACAGTTCCCGCAGGTCGTTCTGAATCGGGGTGGCCGTCAGCAGCAGACAATACTTTTTCTGTAATTGATTGACCAGTTGCCAGTTTTTTGTCTTTCGATTCTTCAGCTTGTGAGCCTCATCGACGATCACCATGTCCCAGACCTGGGACAGGACAGCCCGCCGGTGGGGTTCGCGCTTGGTCGTGTCGATGGAGGCGACGAGGATATCGTGGGTACTCCAGGACCATTCATTCCTTTGAGCGAAGGCGGGAATGCTGAATTTCTCGTTCAGTTCCCGGGTCCACTGCAACACCAGGGAGGCGGGGACCAGGATCAGGGCTTTGCGGACAAGACCCCGGATCAGGTATTCTTTTAACACCAACCCCGCTTCGATGGTCTTCCCCAAACCCACCTCATCCGCCAAAACGGCCCGGCCCTGAAACTCGCGAATCACCCGTTCCGCGGTGCGAATTTGATGCGGATACGGGATCACGGCCGGCAATTGGTCGATGCAGGTCAATTGGTCGAAATCGCCGGACAGGCGACGCCGGTGCGCTTCCAGGGCCAGGCGGAACATCGTCCAGGAATCCCATCGGTCCTCTCGAATTCGGCCGACAAACTCTTGATAGGTGGTATCGTCAAATTCCACGTCCGGCAAACGGCCCACGGCACATCCTCCTCGTCGGATTACGGAAAGTAGTGTGCGTCATTTCTTTTTTTTTACCCATGGTGCGGAAGTGCTGGCCAACGTCCCGGATCTTCGCTAAGATGAGAAAAGATGCACAACATCATGGACAGAAACCGGATGAAGGTTGCGGGAGAGGGCGCATGGGCGCCGCCGAAGGAGCAAGCGGGGGATGTCCCGATCCCTCCGCGAAACTCTCAGGCAAAAGTACCGCATCCGGACGGAGCTCTGGAGAGTGTCCCGACTGAAGTCGGGACCACCAAAGGGGTAACCCCGACCGAATGAGCCGGTCAGGTTCGGGGCATGCTCTCAGGTTGAAGGACAGAGAGACGGGGACGGGAACCTCGTCTCTTTTTCATTTCAGGGGACGTCCGGAGTCCAGATGAATGCCGGCGGATACGGAGGGCGGATGCGGGATGGGCAAGCGCACGCCGATTTACCCGGCGTACCGGGAGTTGGGGGCGAAGATCACCGAGTTCGGCGGTTGGGACATGCCGGTGCAGTTCTCCGGAATTCTGGAAGAGCACCGGGCGGTGCGCCGACAGGCCGGTTTGTTTGATGTCTCTCACATGGGTGAGGTGGAAGTCATTGGATCGGGCGGCGCCGCATTTATCCAGAGGTTGGTCACCGGCGACGTGGGGCGACTGGTTCCGGGCGGGGCCATGTACACGCTGATGTGCCGGCCGGACGGAGGAACCTTGGATGATCTGCTGGTCTACCGGCTGGACGCGGATCGCTATCTGCTGGTGGTCAACGCCGCCACCACGGCCAAGGATCTGGGGTGGCTCCGGGAACATGGCCCCGCCGGGGTACAGATCATCGATCGCACCGACGAGACGGCGCTCCTGGCTCTTCAGGGCCCCCAGGCGACGGCCATCCTGGAGGAGGCAGGCGGATTCGGAGTGGAGTTGAAACCCTTTCATGCCAGGAAGGGCACGGTGGCCGGCGTGCCGGCACTGGTTTCCCGGACCGGCTACACCGGGGAGGACGGTTTTGAGCTGTATGTCTGCGCGTTCCAAGCGCTCAAGTTGTGGAATGAGCTCCTGCGCATCGGCCGTTCCCGCGGACTGAAGCCCGCCGGACTGGGGGCCAGGGATACGCTGAGACTGGAAGCCGCACTGCCTCTGTACGGACATGAACTAAACGAAGACATCACGCCCCTGGAAGCGGGGTTAGAGATGTTTGTCAAATGGGAAGCGGGGGAGTTCATCGGCCGGGAAGCGTTGTGGGACCAACGCCAAAAAGGACTCACCCGCAAATTGGTCGGGTTCGTCATGATGGACCGGGGCATTCCCCGGTCCGGATATCGGGTCGAGGTCGACGGGCGTGAGATCGGCTGGGTCACCAGCGGATCGTACGGTCCGACGGTGGACCAAAACATCGGGTTGGCCATGGTGGACATCGCTTTTTCCACTCCCGGGCAGCGCCTTGACGTGGTGGTGCGGGGGAGGCGATTGGCCGCTCAGGTGGTGGAGAAACCTTTTTATCGACGACCGCGCCGCCGGGTGCCCGGAGGCGGGCCCGGCGCGGCGGAAACGGGGGGAGCGCAGTGAGAGGGTGGAGTTATCTTCCGCACACCGATGAGGACCGCCGGCGAATGATGCAATATCTGGGGATCTCCGAGATCGGGGAACTGTTTGCCGACATTCCGGAATCGCTGCGCTTTCGGGAGCCTCTGGCGGTCCCCGAACGGTTGTCCGAGTTGGAACTGGATCGGCACATGGCCAAGCTGGCGGGCCAAAACCGCTCCGGCTCGGAGTTGGCCTGCTTTCTCGGCGCCGGGGCCTATGACCACCATATCCCCGCGGTGGTGGACGCCGTCCTCGGCCGGGGCGAGTTTTATACGTCGTACACGCCATATCAGCCGGAGATCAGCCAGGGGATTCTCCAGGCGATTTTTGAATACCAGACCATGGTTTGTGAACTTTTGGGACTGGATGTGTCCAATGCGTCAATGTACGATGGAGCCTCGGCGTTGGCCGAGGCCGCCTTGGCCGCCTGTGCGGCCACCCGGCGCCATCGGGTGTGGGTGTCCGACTTGGTCCACCCGGCGTATCGCCGGGTGATCCGAACCTATTGTGAAGCCCAGGATGTCGAGGTGGTCCCTTGGCCGGAGAAAGACGGGCGATCGTCCGAAGCGGCGCTGGACGGGCTCGATGAGACCGTGGCCGCCGTGGTGGTGCAATATCCGAACTTCCTGGGGGCGGTGGAGCCGCTGCGAATCTTTGCCAAGCGCGCCCATGCCGCCGGCGCTCTGTTTCTCGTCGCCGCGTATCCCATCGCCCTGGGCGTGCTGGAATCGCCAGGCGCCTGCGGTGCGGACATCGCGGTGGCCGAGGGGCAATCGTTGGGGAACCCCCTCTCTTTCGGGGGACCGTACTTGGGGCTGATGGCGTCATCCCGCGCGCTGATGCGGCGCCTTCCGGGCCGGATCGTGGGTCAGACCGTGGATCAGGACGGCAGGCGGGGATTCGTCCTCACCCTGCAGGCGAGGGAACAGCATATTCGCCGGGAAAAGGCCACCTCGAACATCTGCTCGAACCAGGCGCTCAATGCGCTGGCGGCCACTGTGTTTCTGGCGGCGCTGGGGCCGGCCGGACTCGCGGAGTTGGCCCGGCTGAACCTGCAGAAAGCCCAATACGCGTTTCGACGGTTGACGGAGATTCCCGGTGTGAAAGCGCTTTGTCCACATGTCCCGTTTTTCAACGAATTTGCCCTGCGGATCCCCGTGGCGGCGGAAGAACTCAACCGCGTGCTGCTCGACCGGGGCATTCTCGGCGGACTGGACCTCGGGAAGTTCAGCGACGCTTGGCAGGGCGGTTGGCTGGTGGCGGTGACGGAAACGCGCACCAGGGGTGAGATTGAACGTTTGGTGGAGACAGTGAAAGAGGTGGTGGGGCCATGACATCGGTGCCGTTGATCTTTGAGCGAAGCCGGCGCGGCCGTCGGGCTGCGGACCTTCCGGCCTGTGATGTCCCGGAGGTGGCCGTGGAAGAGGTCCTGCCGGAAGAATACCGGCGAAAGGACCCGCCGCGGCTGCCCGAAGTGAGTGAACCGGATCTGATTCGCCATTACACGGCGCTTTCCCGGCGAAACCACGGGGTGGATATCGGGTTTTATCCGCTGGGTTCCTGCACGATGAAATACAATCCCAAACGAAACGAGCGGGCCGCCCGGCTGCCCGGTTTTGCGCACATTCATCCGTACCAGCCGCCCGAGACCGTCCCCGGAGCGTTGGAATTGATGGCCGCTTTGCAGGAAGGGCTCGCCGCGGTGACCGGGATGGACGCCGTGAGTCTGCAGCCGGCCGCCGGTGCCCAGGGAGAGTGGACCGGACTGATGATGATCCGGGCGTACCACCGGGCGAGAGGAGAGCGGCGCACCACCGTGATCATTCCCGATTCCGCCCATGGGACCAATCCTGCCAGCGCGGCGATGGCGGGGTTTCGAGTGGTGACGGTGCCCTCGGATGACCGGGGAGGCGTGGATTTGGCCGCATTGGAAAAGGTGCTCGGGGAAGATACCGCCGCCCTGATGATGACCAATCCGAATACCCTCGGGCTGTTCGAGGAACAGATCGCCGCCATCGCCGAGCGGGTCCACATGTCCGGGGCCCTCCTGTATTACGACGGCGCCAACGCCAATGCCATTCTGGGCAAAACCCGGCCAGGGGACATGGGTTTTGACGCGGTGCATCTGAATCTGCACAAGACGTTCTCCACCCCGCACGGGGGCGGAGGGCCCGGGGCCGGGCCGGTGGGAGTCAAATCGTTTTTGGAGCCCTTTTTGCCGTCGCCCGTGGTGCGTCGGGAGGGCGGCCGGGTGATCCTCGATGACGATCGCCCGCAGAGCATCGGAAAGGTGCACACGTTCTACGGCAATTTCGGCGTTTTGGTCCGGGCCTACGCCTACCTGCGGGCTATGGGGGCCGACGGGCTCCAGCAGGTGGCGGAAGATGCGGTCCTGAACGCGAATTATTTGATGCGCCGTCTGGCGCCGCATTTCGACGTGCCCTACGATCGGATTTGCAAACATGAATTTGTCCTCTCCGGAGCGCGGCAGAGACGGGCGGGGGTACGGACGCTGGATGTGGCGAAACGTCTGCTGGATTTCGGGTTTCACCCGCCTACGGTGTACTTCCCCTTGATTGTGGAGGAGGCGTTGATGATCGAGCCCACCGAAACCGAGAGCCTGGAGACGCTGGATGCGTTTGCCGAGGCCATGATCCGCATCGTGGAAGAGGCGGAGGCGGAGCCGGAGACGGTGCGTTCGGCCCCTCATACCACGCCGGTCTCCCGGTTGGATGAGACCCGGGCGGCGCGATCGCCGGTATTGCGCTGGATTCCCGGGGAAGCGGCCGAGGACCCGGATGACGAAGAAGCGCCGGCGGCTGCAAACCGGGGCGGAACGGAGTGAGAAAACGCAGAGAAGGGGCCGTTCGCGTCGGGCGAAGGCCCCTTCGGATCGAATGCGGGACGATGGTCAATGGGCCGGTTGGGCCGCTTGCATCACTTGGTTGATTCCCGCGGTGCCCGGTCCGTAATACCCCTGGGCATATCCGGTGGAGGCGGGCGGCTGAACCTGGCGCTGGGCCGGGCCGCCTTCCCCTTGACCGCGGTCGGCCTGAAGCACCTGTTGAACCGCCGATGGATTTACTCCCTGGGCGCTTGACCATCCGGTTTGCGGGCTGGGCCAACCGACCGCCCGGACCGGGGTCTGGTTCGGGTCGCGGTCCGCACGCAACACTTGGCCGAGGGCGGCGGGATTGACTCCGCCCCCCTGCTGGCCCTCGTATCCCGCCGGCTGGGACGCGGGCTGGGAGGCCGGGAGAGTCGCCGGTCGGTACCACGGGCCCGTCCAGGGGTTGTGGTCCGCCTGCATGACCTGTTGCAGTGTCCCCGGGGAAATTCCCGGCGCGTTCATCCCATACGCCGAGCCGCTCGGGGCAGTGTACGATACCGAGGGCACCCAGGCGGTACCTCCGCCCACGACGTTGGTCGGCTGGTTGGCCATGCCGGAAAGCCCCTGTTCGATCTGGAAGCACAGTTGCTGAATCTGTCGGAGCTGTCGGGCGGCGTTTGATTCCAGTTGAGACATGTTTTGCAGTGTCGCCTGGCCGTACTGGTTCAACTGGGAGGCGTTCTGTTGTTCCTGGGCGATCAATTGACTGCAAAGGTCCTGAACCTGACGGGCGGCCTGCTGTAACTGTTGCACGTTCATCATGTGCCGTTGTCACCCCCGAGGGCATGTGGATTTTGGCCGTTTCGCCTCGGTTAGGTTATACCGGATCACCCGTTTTTTATTCGCAAATCCGGTAAATGGGCCGTGTCGTTCACGGACACCAGGTGCCACGTCTCTCCCGCCCGGCGCAGCACGGTCAGAGCGGTGTTGTCGATGGGGGCGCTCAACTCCCAGGCCGGAAACAGGCGGTGCACAACGGCCCGGATCCACCCCCCGTGACTGACCACGATCACGCGCCGGCCGCCGTGATCCGCGGTGATTTCCTCCAGCGCGTCCTGGCCGCGGTCCGCCATCTGTTCCCAGGGTTCCACTTCGTCCGCCTCATGTTCCCACCCGTGACCGGCAAACTTCGGGGAAAACCGGGAGATCTCCTCCCGGGTCAACCCCTCCAGTCGGCCGTAAGATCGTTCTCGCAAGCGGGGGTCGGTGGTGACGGGGGCCCCGCACAAACGGGCGATGATCTGGGCCGTTTCCCTGGCTCGCGCCAGGTCGCTGCTGTAGATCCGGTCCCACCGTTCCCGGGCCAGGCGTTCACCGACAGCCTCGGCCTGCCTGCGTCCGAGGTCGCTTAAGGGGATGTCCCGGTGGCCCTGCAGGCGTTGTTCCCGGTTCCACGCCGTTTCCCCGTGGCGAACCAGACAGACGAGGGTGTGGGGCTTCCCCCGGTTGCCGGTTTCCGGCATGTGCCTTCATCCTTTCCCAGACGGATTGGTTCCGCCCGATCGGCGGGCAACGACAGAGGTTGCGCTATGAGTATACAATGAAAAGGGCCGCCGCGGTGAACGTCCCTCGGGAAACGGCGGTCGTTGTGCGGTGGGTCGGCGCAATGATAAAATGGCAGAAGACTCACGACCGTGAAGGATGGGGGAAATCGCAAGGGTGCGCAGATTCTTGGTGTTGCACGGTCCGAACCTGGGGGCGCTGGGATTGCGGGAGCCGGAAATCTACGGCCGCCGGACCCTGAATGAGATCGACGAAGATCTTCGGGCCTGGGCGAGGGACCATGGGTGTCATGTGGACTCATTTCAATCGAATTGGGAAGGCGCCCTGATCGACCGGATTCATCAGGCTCGGGACCAGTACGACGGGATCGTCATTAATCCGGGGGCATTGACGCACTACAGCATCGCGCTTCGGGATGCCCTGGCGGCGGTCCCCATTCCGGCTGTGGAAGTGCACCTGAGCAATGTCCACGCCAGAGAATCGTTCCGCCGCCGCTCGGTGATCTCACCGGTGGTCAAAGGAGTGATCGCGGGGCTGGGCGCCGTCGGCTACCGGTTGGCTTTGGAAGCGTTGCTGGACGGGTGCGAAGGAGGACGGGAAGGTGCGTGAACGGATTTCCAGGGTCCAGAAGGAGTTGGAGGAGCGGCGGCTCGACGCCCTTTTGGTGACCGACCCCCACAATCGCCGTTATCTGAGCGGTTTTACCGGGACATCGGGGTATGTCCTCATCGGTCGGAATGACGCCGTTTTTTTGACGGATTTCCGCTATGTGGAACAGGCCCGGGACCAGGTGCAGGGGCTTCGGGTGGTTCGGCACGGGGTTCAGATGGTCGAAGCCCTCAAGGAGATCCTGAACGAGTGGGGAGTCGAGACTCTCGGATTTGAACAGGAGCATGTCACGGTGGGCCAGTGGGAACGGCTGACATCCGCCCTGGCCCCGGTGCGGCTCAGCGGGACGACGGGATGGGTGGAAGCCCTGCGCATGGTCAAAGACGAGGGGGAACTGGCTTTGATCCGGAAAGCGGCGTCGATTGCCGACCAAGCGTTCCGGGCGGTGCTCGATCACATTCACCCCGGCGTCCGGGAGCGGGATCTGGCGCTCATGCTGGAGCGGTACATGCAGGACCTCGGAGCCTCGGGACCGTCGTTCGACACCATCGTGGCTTCCGGATGGCGATCCGCCCTGCCCCACGGGGTCGCCGGCGAGAAAACGGTGGAGTCCGGAGATTTGGTGACTTTTGATTTCGGATGCGTGTTCCAGGGCTATTGTTCCGATCTGACGCGCACCGTCGCGGTCGGCAGCATCGATGAGGAAAAGCGCCGCATCTACCAAGTGGTTCTCGAAGCTCAACAGGCCGCCCTGCGGGAGATCCGCCCCGGGATGACGGGGCGGGAGGCGGATGCCCTGGCCCGGGGTGTCATCGAGGCGGCGGGGTACGGGGAGGCCTTCGGCCATTCCCTGGGACACGGCGTTGGTTTGGCCATCCATGAAAATCCCCGGCTGGCGGTTCAAAGCGACGAGGTGCTCAAACCCGGCATGGTGGTGACGGTGGAACCGGGGATTTATGTGTCCGGGGTCGGCGGGGTGCGAATCGAGGACGACGTGCTCATCACCGCCCAAGGCTGCACGCGGCTGACCTTTTCGCCCAAAGAACTTTTGATTTTGTAGAAAGGAGACTGGCGGATGATTTCCAGCAACGATTTTCGACCCGGTGTCACCATTGAGGTGGATGGAGAAATTTGGCAAGTCATTGAATTTATGCATGTGAAACCCGGCAAAGGATCTGCTTTTGTCCGGACCAAGTTGAAGAATGTCAAAACCGGCGCCGTGAAGGAAACGACGTTCCGCGCCGGAGAAAAGGTCCAGGAAGCCCGGGTGGAAACCCGCGAAATGCAGTACCTGTACAACGACGGCGAGAACTATACGTTCATGGACACCGAAACCTATGAGCAGATTGCCGTTCCGGCCGCGCAGTTGGAACGGGAGATCAAGTTTCTGAAGGAAAATATGAATTGTTATGTCATGTTGCACGAAGGGGTGCCGATCGGGGTGGAGCTGCCCAACACCGTGGTTCTGGAGGTGGTGGCCACCGATCCGGGCATCAAGGGCGACACGGCCTCGGGGGGCAGTAAACCTGCCACCCTGGAGACCGGCCTGGTGGTGCAGGTCCCGTTTTTCATCAATGTCGGGGATAAGTTGGTCATCGACACCCGGCACGGGGAGTACATCTCCCGGGCCTGACGCCGGGAAGAGCTCGGGAGCCGGGATCGGTGAACCGGGAGCAGGCCCCGGATCGGGTGAAAAGGCCGCGGGACCGCGTTCTTGCTTTGGTCCTGTCCGCATATACTCGCCGGTGAAAGCGTGCGGACGGGAGGGCCGGCCGATGTGGGACGGACTGCGGGAACACGCGGTGGCCGCCATGGGGACTTTGCGGGTGATTTCGGGCTGTATCGAAATCTCCGCCGGGCTTCTGATGTTGTATTTTCAGTCCTTGGAGCGGGCCCTGGCCATCAACGCCGGGCTGTCCCTGGTGGGACCGACGGTGTTGATTCTCGTGACCGCCACCGGGCTCTCCGCCATGGCGGAAGAACTGTCCTGGAGGCGGATTTTTCTGATCCTCGCCGGGGTCGGACTCATTCTCCGGGGCATTTTTTCGGATTGAGGCACGAATGGGATGGCGGCGGCCCCCCGGGTACATACTAGGGGCGATTCCTCCGGCCGGGTGGGTGGAGGCCCCGCCGACCGGCCGGGTTGGCGAGGCTGATGAAAGGGGGAACGCGGCGTGGAGAGCCAAGTGCGGGAAAAAATCGCCTATCTCAAAGGGCTTGCGTCCGGAATGGACGTCGATCCCGAGTCGAAAGAGGGGCGGCTGTTGCACGGGCTGGTGGAGGTTCTGGACAGTTTGTCCGCATCCGTCGAACACTGGGCGGGCAGTCAGCGGGAGTTGGAGGAATATGTGAGCGCCATCGATGACGATCTGAGCGACGTCGAGGAATTTCTCGACTTGGACGAGTATGACGGCGACATGGAGGAGACCTCCTACGTGCGCCTGGAGTGTCCACGGTGCGGCGACACCCTGTATCTGGACGAGGACATGATCGATGACGAGGGTGTCGCGGAGGTGGAGTGTCCCAACTGTCACCGCACCATCACCGTGGGGGAACCCGCGGCTTCACGGCCTGCCGCGTCACCGCAGACGCCCCCGGCCTGACGGGGCGAATTTCGCCCCTGCGCGCGCAGCCAAGAATGACAAGCCCTACGGCCAAGGCCTGGGGCTTGTCATTTTTTGTCTCGCACGAACGAAGGTCAGCACCATGACCATGAACAGGAGGTAGATCACCAGGAACACCACGACCCATTTGATGAAAATCGCCAGCCAATCCATGAACTTGCCTCCCCGACGATTTGATGTACCGCTCCATTGTATGCTCCGGAGGACGAGGCGGGTGCGGGCGGCCGTGAATCCCCGGAACAAAAGGAGCCCGCGGATGGTCTATGCCGAAGCCCTGTCCCATAAGATGTACTAACCTCTGTCCCGAAAGGATGGATGCAGGGTGGCCCAACGGGAAGACCGACAATGGAGTTGGGAGGACGGATCGGGGGCGGTGCCCGGGGTCATTCTTCGGTTGCTTCCGGAACGGGTCCGTACGGCGTTATCGGTCGGCGTGTCCCGGGGGCTGCGCGATGTGGAGGAGATTCGGGTGCGGCGGGATCAACCGGTCCAGATCTGCGCCCCGGGTTGGGAAGGATTTCTGACCGTGCAGGGGCGGGTGACGAGAAGGCCGGCCGAGGGGATCGTCACCCCGGCGGCGGAGGTGATGCACATTCTCCAGGGGTTGTCCCAGTCTTCCCTCTACGCGCTGGAGGAAGAGTTGCGCCGGGGGTATCTGACTCTTCCTGGGGGACATCGCGTCGGGATTGCGGGCCGGGCGGTGGTGGCGGGGGGACGAGTGCAGAGCCAGGTGGACATTACCGGTTTGAATTTTCGCGTGGCGCGGCCCGTGCTCGGCGTCTCCCGGGCTTTGGCGCCGTGGCTGTTGGATGCCCCGGGGAAGCCGGCCAGTGTCCTTGTCCTCTCCCCACCCCAGTGCGGAAAGACCACCCTTCTCCGCGATCTAGCGCACCATCTCAGTGCCGGTATTTGGCACCCGACCGTTCCCCCGCTGAAAGTGGCGGTGGTGGACGAACGGTCGGAACTGGCCGGGACGTTTCAGGGCCGTCGCCATCACGACCTCGGCCCGCGCACCGACGTCCTGGACGGGTGTCCCAAGGCCGAAGGGATGATGATGATGGTCCGGTCCATGTCGCCCGACGTCCTGGTCACGGACGAGGTCGGGGGAGAAGCGGACATCGCCGCCCTGATGGAGGCAGTCGGCTCCGGAGTGACGGTGTTGGCGTCTGCGCACGCCGCCGGTCTGAAGGAGGCTTCCGGCCGGCCGGCATTGCGCCCGTTGCTGGAGGGACGCATTTTTCACCGGTATGTGGTGCTCAGCCGACGCCAGGGCCCCATGACGGTGGAGGGGGTGTTTGACGGCGCTGGGCGCCGGTTAAAGAGCGAAGGGACATCTCCGGTGCAGCGGGCCGGTTCGGACGGGCGGCCCCGGGCGGGTTCGCCGGGGTGATGGGCGGTGAGCCTTTTGCAATGGGTCGGAAGTGCCTGTGTCCTGACGGCATCGACAGGTCTGGGATTTTATAAAGCCGAGCGGCTCAGAAAACGGGTGGAGACGCTGCGGTCCATCCATGCCGGACTCCAATTGCTGGATACCGAAATCGCGTTTTCCGCCACCCCTCTCCCTCGAGCTATGGCCCGGGTGTCCCGAACGTGCACGCCGCCCGGGGCGGCCCTGTTTGAGGAAGTGGCGCGGGCGCTGGAGGCCCGGCCCGACGCCGGCGCCGGTGCACACTGGGAAGCCGCCGTGCTGCGTCGGTGCCAAGACCTGGCGCTGCAGTCGGTCGACGCAGAGGTCCTCGTCCAATTCGGCCGAACCCTGGGGCTGTCCGACCGGGAGGATCAGCGCAAACACATTCGCCTAGCCTCCGAACGGCTGGCGGTTCAAGAACGGCAGGCGGCCCGGGAGGCGGCCGAGCGGGTGCGAATGTGGCGATCCCTGGGCATTCTGGGGGGTGCCGCCGTGGTGGTTCTGCTGATGTAAAAAGGGGGCCGTGGCCGTGGGACTGGATTTGAGCGCCATTTTTCAAATCGCCGGCATCGGGGTACTGGTTGCGGTGATCCATACCGTGCTGCGCCAATCGGGCAAGGAAGAGTTCGCACACTGGGCGACCTTGACGGGGTTTGTGGTGATCCTGTTCATGGTCATCCATTACATTGGACAATTGTTTAACGAAATCATGGACGTGTTCCGGCTGCATTGACCGGGGGTTGGGCATGGAGATCGTCCAGATTGTCGGATTCGGATTAACGGCGGCCTTGCTCATCGCGCTGATTCGGCCCCGGGCACCCCAGATCGCCTTGCTCCTGTCCCTGTTTGCCGGAGTGGCGCTGTTTGTTCTCATCGTCCACAAGGTTTCGACCGTGATCGGCGCCATGGAACATTTGGCCGGCGCCGCCAACATCGACCGGATGTTCGTGCAGACGATTTTTAAGATCGTCGGGATTGCGTATATCGCCGAGTTCGGCGCCCAGATCGTGCGGGATGCCGGAGAATCCGCCCTGGCGGGAAAAATCGAGCTGGCCGGCAAGGTGTTGATCATGGTACTCGCCGTGCCGATCTTGACTTCGGTGGTGGAAACGGTGCTGCGCGTTCTGCAGTGAACGGGGGGATGGGCGTGATGGGCGCGAGGGGCCGACCGCCGGGCAGGAGAACTCCATGGCTGATCCTTGCGGTGCTGGGCATGGCCCTGATGATCGGATGGGGGCCGCGGTGCGCGGCGGAGACGAACGGAGTGCCGCCGGGGTCCGGGTGGCCGGATACGCCGGGCGGTTCGGCGCCCTCCCCCTCGCAGTCCGCGCCGCCGTTCTCACCGCCGGCCGGGTCCCGCGGGGTGCAGCCAGGGGACGTCCCCGGGGTGGATACCCGCAGCGTGGAACAGTTTTGGCGGGTCATCGTGGACCAATACGGGGGTTATCTCCCCGATGACAGCCTTCCTTCGGTGATCGGGTTTGTGGAAAACGGATCGGGACCTTGGGGCGTGCTGAAAGGCCTTGCCCGATTCACTCTGGACGAATGGGGTAAAAGTTTGGGGCTGCTCGGGGTTCTCATTCTGCTCGCCATGTTCAGCGCCGTCCTGGAAACCTTGCAAGGTTCGTTTGCACAGCCCGAAGTGAGCCGCATCGCTTTTGCCGGCGTGTATCTCGCCCTGCTTCTCCTGGCCGTGCAGTCGTTCTTTGGGGCGGTGGGCGCGGCCCGGGGCGCCGTACAAACCATGATCGATTTTATGTTGGCCGTGCTGCCGCTGTTGACCGCTCTTCTCGCCGCGGTCGGGGCGTTCGGCACCGCCGCGATGCTGCATCCGCTGATGATCGGGATCACTCACGTCGTCGGTTATGTCACCAGCGCGGTGGTCATTCCTCTGATCTTCTTCAGTGCGGTGCTGGACATTACCAGCCTCCTGTCGGAGCGGTACCGGGCGACCCAATTGGCGGGAGTCCTGCGCACGGCGGCCGTCACAGTGTTGGGATTGTGCTTGACGGTGTTTCTCGGGGTGATCGCGATCTCCGGGGGCACCCGGGCGGTGGCGGACGGGGTGGCGATTCGGGTGGCGAAATTCGCCGCAGCGAGTTTTATTCCGGTGGTCGGCAAAATGTTTTCCGATGCCACGGAAACGGTGGTCGGTGCTTCGCTCCTTTTAAAAAATGTTCTGGGAGTGGCCGGATCGGTGGTGGTTTTGCTGATCTGTGCGTTCCCGGCACTCAAGATCTTTACCATGGCCATGGTGTACAACGTGGCCGGGGCCATTCTCCAGCCTCTGGGCACCTCGATGCTGGCCCAGTGCTTGGCGGCCATCGGTAAGACGCTCATGGTATTGTTCGCCGCCGTGGCCACTGTGGGGATGATGTTTTTCCTGGCGATCACCGCGGTGATGGCGGTGGGAAATCTGTCGGTGATGGCGAGGTGACGAGGTGGACGCGCTGGTCGCATGGTTGAGACAGGTGGTTCTGGTGCTGCTGGCCGCCGCCTTCCTCGACTGGATGTTGCCGACGAACACGATGCAACGCTATGTCAAAGTGGTCATGGGATTGGTGGTGGTCGGTACCCTGCTGACCCCACTCATGCAAATTTTTCATTTAACGGAAAGCTGGAAAGCGGCCGTCGCTTCCCTGGCCATGCCGGAGGGCCCGGACCCTGCCGGGGCGGGTCTGACCCTTCGGGTGATGCAGTGGGAAGCTCAGAGAGCCCAAGACGCATGGGTGGAGGAGGTCCGCCGGCGAGTGGCCGAACGGGCCGAAGCGGTGTCCGGGCGATCCGTTCTGTCGGTGCAAGTGGAGGCCGGGCCGGCTGCTCCCGATCCGGTTCCGGCTCCGCCCGAGCTACGCAGAGTCACCGTGGTTCTGGGGGCGACTCCGGCTTCCCGGGCCCGGGGTTCTCCGGCAGATGCGGCGGGCGGCCCGGCGATTCTCCCGGTTCGACCGGTGCACATCGGATCGGACGTAGCCCAAACCTCCTCCGTCGATTCGTCCCTGCAGCGCACCGTGGCCCAGACGGTGGCCTCCGATCTGGGAGTGGATCCGTCCCGGGTGGATGTTCGAACGGACGCCGCGCAGATGGGGGGAGGGCCGGAGTGAACTGGAATTTGTCGAAGGGGTCAAAATGGCTCTGGGTACTGGGAGTCCTCGGGGTGGTGTTGATTGGGTTGGGGACGTGGAATCGGGGGGTGCCCGGCGCTCAGATCAAGACGCCCACCGCACCGGCACCGGCCCGGCCCGAAGGAGAGGGATCGGCGGAAATGCAAGCGTATGAACATGCGTATGAGGAACAGTTGACCCACTTACTGAGTCGACTGCAAGGGGTTCAGAACGTGCGGGTCATGGTCAACGTGGACTCGACCGAGGAGGTGGTCTACGCACGCAATGACCAGGATCAGCGTCAGACGATCAATGAGACGGATAAACAGGGGGGAACCCGGGTGACGACGAACCTGACCAGTAACGATCAGGTGGTCCTCACCGGGCAGGGCAGTGAACCTCTGGTGGTCAAGCGGCTCCGGCCGCAGGTCCGGGGGGTCATGGTGGTCGCCAAGGGGGCGGAGGACGCCCGGATTCAGGCGGAGATTGTCCAGGCCGTTCAGGCCGCCCTCGGCGTTCCGCCGCATCGCATCGCCGTGCTTCCGGGTCAGTGACCCGGTGTGTACCGACCGGCCGCGAGGGCCGGATGAGATGGAGGGGAACAGCGTTGGTGAAACGACAATCGGTGTGGCTTTCCACGATGATGGTGCTGGCGTTGATGGTGATCGGGTATTACACGGTGAACAGCGAAAACAAACCGCTGCCGACCGCGAGTGAGCAAAGCCAAGGTTCGGGGAGCACAGGCACGTCCCCCCCGTCCGGGACTCTACCGCCTTTGCCGCCGTCCGCCCCGGGCGGTCAAGGGGGCGGGACGGCGACCGCGGAATCCGGTGAGGGGAATGCGCCTCCGGCACCGCCCGCCGACACCGGAAGCACGGCGAATTCCTGGACCCCGGCGAATTCCCGGGGGTCGTCCGGCAGCGACTTTTTCGCGGAAATGGCGCTGAAGGAAACCCAACGTGAATCCGGGACCGTGGAACGGCTGCAGGAAGTGATCGCCAATCCGAAATCTTCCACGGAGGAGGTCGCCCAGGCGAACAACCAACTGCGACAGATCACCGACATGCAGGGAAAAGCGGAACAGGTCGTGGACATGTTGAAAGGAGCGGGATTTCCCCAGGCGGTCATTCTGCCTGCGGGAAGCGGGGACGTCAACTTCGATCACGTGACCGTCTACGTTCAGGCGTCGTCCCTGTCTCCTCAGCAGGCGGTGAACGTCATGGGGATCGTCCATGGGCAGATGGGGGTTCCCGCTTCAAACATCACGGTGTACTGGCACGAATGACCCGGCGACGAAATGAACCGGGGAATCCATCCGGGGACTGTTGGTTATGCCGACCAACAGCCCTTTTTGTTTTCACGGGACTTTTTTCGCGGTCCTTCGTTCCGAGCTTGACCTGCGCGCAGCGGTTCCGTCTCTGGTGGCCCCGGACGGGCCTGTGGTATACTGTTCGGAGTGAACGCATGCACCGACGAGGAGTGACCACGGATGTTCAGGGTAACTGAGATTCGCGAATTGATCCGGCTGATGGACGAGACCAGCGTAGTGGAACTGGAAGTGGAATCCGAGGGATCCCGGTTGTCGATTCGAAAGGCTCACGCGACCGGAGTGGCCCCCGCCGTTCAGGCGGCCCCGCCCGCCGCAGTGCAGGCCGCCGTTCAGCAGCCGGCCGCGTCGACGCCCGCTGTTCCCGCCGGAATCGAAGGGCCGCCCGCACCCGCTGCCGCTCCCCTCACCGGGGAGAAAAGGGGGAAAGGAGGCGGAGAGGCCCGGTCGACCGCAATCGCAGAGGCTTCTCTACATACGATTACGTCGCCCATGGTCGGCACGTTCTATCGCGCTCCGGCTCCCGACGCGGACCCTTACGTTCAGATCGGCAGCAAAGTGACCGAGAAGACGATCGTTTGCATCGTTGAGGCGATGAAATTGATGAACGAGATCGAAGCGGACTGTCGCGGCGAAATCGTGGAGGTCCTTGCGGAAAACGGCCAGTTGGTCGAATTCGGACAGCCCCTGTTTCGGGTCCGACTGGACTGACGGGGGGATTGCCGTGTTCAAGAAGATTTTGATTGCCAACCGCGGGGAGATTGCCGTTCGAATTATTCGCGCCTGTCGCGAACTGGGCATTGAGACGGTGGCCGTCTATTCCGAAGCGGATCGGGACGCTCTTCATGTGCAAATGGCGGATGGGGCGTACTGCATCGGCCCCACGCCCAGCAAACAGAGCTATCTTAACATCGCCAGCATCATGAGTTTGGCGACGAAAACCAGGGTGGACGCCATTCATCCCGGATACGGATTCCTCGCCGAAAACAGCGATTTCGCCGAGATTTGCGAGGCGTGCAACATCACGTTCATCGGCCCGCCGGCTTCGGCCATCGAAAAGATGGGCGATAAGTCCGTGGCCAAAGAAACGATGAAGCGGGCCGGCGTGCCCACGGTGCCCGGGACGGACGGGCTCCTCGAGCATGCCGAAGAGGCGTTGCGCGTCGCCGAGAAGATCGGATATCCGGTGATGATCAAGGCCACGGCGGGGGGCGGCGGCAAAGGGATGCGCGCCGCAGGCGGTCCCGAGGAGTTGATCAAGGGGGTCGAAATGGCCCGGGCCGAGGCCGAGACCGCTTTCGGGAACCCGGGGGTCTATCTGGAAAAACTCATCGAAGAACCCCGTCATGTGGAGATTCAGGTCATGGCGGACCGCCACGGCCATGCGGTGTATCTCGGGGAACGGGATTGTTCCATCCAGCGGCGGCACCAAAAATTGATCGAGGAAGCGCCGTGTCCGGTGCTGACACCCGAGTTGCGCCGGGAGATGGGCGAGGCGGCGGTCCGGGCCGCTCTGGCCGTGGAGTACGCCGGGGCTGGAACGGTGGAATTTTTGCTGGACAAAGATGGAAGGTTTTATTTTATGGAAATGAACACCCGCATTCAGGTGGAGCATCCGGTGACGGAATGGATCACCGGATACGACCTGATTCGTGAGCAGATTCTCGTCGCCGCCGGCGAGCCGCTGTCCATGGCCCAGGAAGACGTTCGACTGCGGGGATGGGCGATTGAATGCCGAATTAACGCCGAAGATCCCGATCGCAATTTCATGCCGTCGCCCGGAGTGATTGAGGAATACCTTCCGCCCGGCGGCATCGGGGTCCGGGTGGATAGCGCGGCCTATCCGGGCTATCGGGTGTCGCCGTTTTACGACTCGATGATTGCCAAGTTGATCGTCTGGGCCCCGACCCGGCTTCAGGCCATCGCCCGCATGAAACGGGCCCTGTCGGAATTTCGAATCGTCGGGATCAAGACCACCATTCCATTCCACCTCAAAGTTCTGGATCATCCGGCATTCATCGAAGGGAACGTGAACACGAAATTTTTGGAAATGCACCGGCTGTGAGGGGTTCGCCGGCGAGGCTTCATCCCGAGGCTGCCGCGCCCGGCGCAATTGTTCCCCGGCGGGTGCTCTGTTATACTGCAGGTACGTGAATACCCAAGGATCGAGAGCGGGGTGACGGAGATGATTCAACCGGATGAGGCTGCGACGGACATGGGCAGTATCCGGATTGCCAATGAAGTGATCGAGGTGATCGCCGGCCTGGCCGCCGTCGAAGTACCGGGCGTGGCCGGGATGAGCGGGGGTGTGGCGGGCGGCATTGCGGAACTTCTCGGCAGGAAGAATCTGTCCAAGGGCGTAAAGGTGGAGGTCGGCCAGAAACAGTGTGCCGTGGACGTGTCGATTGTGGCGGAATACGGAGCGCGGATCCCCGATGTGGCGGGGGCTATTCAGGAGAATGTGAAACATGCCATCGAGACGATGACCGGCCTTGAGGTGGTGGAAGTGAACGTTCACGTCCTCGGGGTGGCGTTCCGGCAGGAGGAGAAAGAGGAGGAGCCCTCCGGGCGGGTGGTTTGAGCCGATCGGCCGCAGGGGACGTCGGGAGGTGAGCGCGTGCATATTGTCGATCGCATGTTGCTCGGGGTTTACGCATTGGTCGTGGGGGTTCTCGCTTTGGCCGGCGCCCTGTGGGCGGCGGGATGGGAGGTCATGGCCAGGTGGGCGGCACGCATCGACCCCACGGCCGCCTTGGCGGTGTGCATTTTGCTTCTCGCCGTGAGCCTGCGGTTTCTTTTTCTGCGCGGTCCGCAGGGAGACCCGGCCGCGGTGGTGCTGCGCAGAGCGGAGGGGGATGTGTCCATCGCCCTGCAGGCGGTGGAACAGATGGCGTCCCGGATCGCCCGACAGATTCGCGGAGTGGACGAGCTCCGGGCCACGGTGCGCCCGAACGGGGAACGGGTGGCCATCCGGCTGAAAGTGATGGTCAAGCCCGACGTGGCGGTTCCGCCGCTTATCGACCAATTGCAGCAATCGGTTCGGGAGTACGTGGAACAGACGTCCGGGCTGGGTGTGTCCGATGTGAGAGTGCACGTGTCGGGCGTGGCCGGAGAAGTTCTGTGGCGAGGCGGCCGGGACCGACGGCGGGTGCTGTGAGATGAACCAAGCGGCGCGATTTTTGCAATGGTTGTGGGAACGCCATCCGGGTCGAATGCTGGGCACGGCGCTTGGGCTTGTGGCGGGCATGGTGTTCTTGGCGGTGGGATTTTGGCGGGCGCTGATCTTTGCCTTCTTCGTTTGGTTAGGCTATGTCTGGGGGAGCGCTTGGGAACGCCGGGAAGATTGGCGGGATGTCATTGAGCGGCTGTTGCCGTCCAGATACCGCGATTCGTGACAAGGGGGTGACGAGGTGAGTCGACGGGACGCCAGAGAGAAAGTGCTTCAGGCCATGTTTGCCGTGGATCTCGGCGGCGCCGACGCCGAGGAGGCCCTCGGCCAAGCGTGGCAACTGGGCGCTGAAGACGGTGAGGAACAGAGGCGCTCCCCGGCGGATGACGCCTTCGCCCGTCACCTGCTGATCGGGACCGCCTCGATGCGGGAGCGCCTCGACGGCGTGTTGGAGGTATACAGTACCTGATGGGAGTTGGATCGCATGGCGTCGGTCGACCGCAATGTGCTGCGCATGGCGGTTTATGAACTCCTCTATATTCCGGACACCCCCGTCAGTGTCGTCATGAACGAAGCGGTGGAATTGGCGAAAAAATACAGCACCGAGGAGTCCGGGCGGTTTGTCAACGGCGTTCTGGCCCGGATCGTCCCGCACCTGGACCGGTTGAGATCCAACGTTCAGGAGTGATCCATGTTGTGCGCGATTTGGGATTAGGGATCGACACCAGCAACTACACCACATCGATCTGTGTGGTGGATGAAAAGGGGGCCGTCCGATTCGACGGCCGGCGACCCCTTGACGTCAAACGCGGGGAACGAGGGCTTCGACAATCGGAAGCCCTCTTTCAGCATATCCGTCATCTTCCTGAGCTGATGGAAGAGATGAGCCGGGCGGGGGTGGCGGCCTCGCGGATTGCGGTGGTGGCGGCCAGCGAGCGACCCCGTCCGACCGACGGCTCGTATATGCCCGTGTTTCTGGCGGGTCAGGGACTCGGGCGCAGTCTGGCGGCGGTGATGGGCGTGCCGTACCGGCCGGTGAGTCACCAGGAGGGTCACTTGGCTGCGGCGGAGGCCGATGTCGGCGGCGTTCCGGGCGACTCGTTTTTGGCGGTTCACATCTCCGGCGGCACCACCGACATCCTGGCCGTGCGCCGCACGGAGGAGGGGTACCGGATCGAGACCCTCGGGCAAAGCCTGGACCTTCACGCCGGGCAACTGATCGACCGGGTGGGGGTGGCGTTGGGTCTGCCCTTTCCAGCCGGTCCGGCGCTGGAACAGTTGGCTCGTCAGGTGACGGGCGATGCGCCGCTCCCGGCTCTTCGGGTGTCGGTTCGGGGATGTTCCATCAGTTTTTCGGGTCCGCACACCGAAGCGCTCCGGCGGATCGAACGAGGCGTCCCGGCTGCCGAGATCGCCATGGCCGTCCACCGCTGTGTGGCCCGGGCTCTGGAAAAGGCTTTGATCCACGCCTTCTCTAAGTATGAACAGCGGCACGTTCTCGTGGTGGGCGGAGTGGCGTCGAACGCCTGGATCCGAGACCGGCTCATTCGCCGGCTGTCCCATCCGGCGGTGGGGGCGGTGCTCCACTTTGCCGGTCCCGCCTATTCCAGGGACAACGCCCGGGGTGTGGCCTGGTTGGGACTGAGCGCTTTCCGCAGGACGGGGAATTGTATATAATGAGGTCGGCATTTTTGGGTCGTGACGAGGAGGAGAAAGGATGCCGGACAAACAAGATCTCATGCAGGAACAGGAGGAGCTTTTCGACGTCACCATCGTGGGCGGAGGGCCCACCGGACTCTTCGCGGCTTTTTACGCAGGCGTGCGGGACATGAAGACGAAGATCATCGACAGCCTTCCCCAGTTGGGAGGCCAATTGGCCGAACTGTATCCGGAGAAATACATTTATGACGTGGGCGGTTTCCCCAAGGTCCGGGCGAAGGAGCTGGTCGAGCGGCTGGTGGAGCAGGCCTTCCAATATCATCCGGAGGTTTGCTTGAACGAACAGGTGCAAGAGCTTCGAAAACGCGAGGACGGCGTGTTTGAACTGCACACGAACCACCGGGTCCATCTGAGCCGGGCCGTCCTGATTACGGCCGGTATCGGTTCGTTCACCCCGCGGCCCTTGCCCGTGGACGGCGCGGCGGCGTACGAGGGCCGGGGAATCTATTATTATATTGATAACCTGGAAAAATTCCGGGGCCAATCGGTATTGGTGATCGGGGGCGGAGACTCGGCGGTGGATTTCGCATTGATGCTGGAGCCTGTGGCCAAACGGGTCGTCCTCATTCACCGGCGGGACCAGTTCCGGGCCCACGAGGACAGTGTCAAGAAATTGTTGGCCTCTCGGGTGGAAGTGAAAACATTTTTCGAATTGAAAGGGATCCGCGGCGATGACGCCCTGACCGGAGCGACGATCGTTCACAACAAGACCGGAGAAGCCCAGGATCTTGATGTCCAGTCCATTATTTCCGGGTTGGGGTTTTCCGCGTCCCTGGGGCCGATCCTCAACTGGGGCCTTGAAATGGAAGATAATTCCATCGTGGTGAACACCCGGATGGAAACGAATATCCCCGGGGTGTATGCGGCGGGCGACATTGTGACCTATCCGGGAAAGTTGAAGCTGATCGCCACCGGGTTCGGCGAAGCCCCGACCGCGATCAACAACGCCAAAACCTACCTGGATCCCAAGGCGAGGCTGTTTCCGGGGCACAGCAGCAACCGGAAAGAGTAGCGCCGACCATGTGTCGAGAGTCGCCTGGGTGGGGGATCAGCCGGAGCGGCTTTTCGCAGCAAAACCAGGGCGGGGGAGGCATTCGTAACATGTCGGCGCAGATTCTGGACGGAAAACGGTTGGCGGCGGCACTGCGCCAGCAGATCAAGAAAGAAGTGGACGACCTTCGCAAAACCCGCGGTCTTGTTCCCGGCCTGGCCGTCCTCCTCGTCGGAGACGATCCGGCGTCCCAGAGTTATGTGCGGGGAAAAGAGAAGGCCAGCGCCGAAGTGGGGATTCATTCGGTGGTGGAGCATTTGCCCGGAGACCTGGCCGAAGAGGTGCTGCTCGAGAAGATCGACCGGTATAACTCCGACCCCGCGATTCACGGCATTCTCGTCCAGTTGCCGTTGCCCGGCCACATCTCCCAGGACCGGGTGATCCACAGGATCTCCCCGGAAAAGGACGTGGACGGGTTTCACCCGTGGAATGTCGGCCGGCTGTACAGCGACGGCGAAGGGTTCATCCCCTGTACCCCGGCGGGAATCCTCGAGATGGTGCACCGCACGGGTGTGGACGTCGCCGGACGACACGCTGTGGTGGTGGGCCGGAGCCGGATTGTCGGCCGGCCGGTGGCGCAACTGTTGCTGCGGGAAAACGCCACGGTGACCATCTGTCACTCCAAGACCCGGGATCTTCCCGGGCTCACCCGGCAGGCAGACATTCTCGTCGCGGCCGTGGGGAGACCGCGGCTCATCACGGCGGACATGGTGAAACCGGGTGCCGTGGTGATCGATGTCGGGGTCAATCGGGTCGACGGCCGCCTGGTGGGGGATGTGGATTTTGAGCCAGTCGCGGAAGTGGCGGGCTGGATCACCCCGGTTCCGGGGGGAGTCGGCCCCATGACCATCACCATGTTGTTGTCCAACACCCTGTGGAGTGCCAAACGAACGGGGAAATGACCGATGGCCGAATCGCGCGCGCAAGCGCTCACCGTGTCGGAATTGACCGCCTATGTGCGGGATTTGTTCGATCGGGACGAATGGCTGCAGGATGTCTGGGTCGTCGGGGAAATCTCGAATTTCACCCACCATTCCAGCGGCCACATGTACTTTTCCCTCAAGGACGCCGGAAGCCGGATTCGGGCGGTGATGTTCGCCAGCCGCAATCGCAAACTGGGGTTCCGTCCCGAAGAAGGGATGAAGGTCATCGCCAGGGGCCGGGTGGCCGTGTTCGATCGCGACGGAACGTACCAATTGTACGTCGAGGAAATGCAGCCGGAGGGCGTCGGTTCTCTCTATCTGGCCTTTTTACAGACCCGGGAGATGTTGCAGAAAGAGGGGCTGTTCGATGAGGCCCGAAAGCGTCCGTTGCCGGCGTTTCCCCGGGTGATCGGGGTGGTCACCTCCACCGAGGGAGCGGCGATCCGGGACATCGCCACCACGTTGCGAAGGCGGTATCCCTTGGGGCGGGTGGTGATTTTTCCGGCTTTGGTGCAGGGACCGGGCGCCCCTGCGTCGCTGGTCGCCGCGCTGGAGGCGGCCGTGGCGTATGGGGGGTTGGATGTGATCATTATCGGCCGGGGCGGGGGTTCGCCGGAGGAGTTGTGGGCGTTCAACGACGAGTCGGTGGCCCGGGCGATCGCCAGGGCGCCGGTGCCGGTGGTGTCGGCGGTGGGGCACGAGACCGACGTCACCATCGCCGATTTTGTCGCCGATCTGAGGGCTCCCACCCCGACGGCGGCGGCGGAGTTGGTCGCCCCTCACGTCTTGGAGTTGCGGCGCCGGGTGGATGAGGCGCGGCGGACGCTGGTGGACAGTTTGGTTCGTCGGGTGCAGGGGGGACGGCAGCGGCTGGAGCATCTGTTGGGTCGTCCTGGACTGCGCCGGCCGGAACAGTGGATCCATTGGCGTCGCCAGAGTGTCGACGCGTGTCACAGCCGACTGGAGCAGGCGGCGTGGCGCGTGGTGTACCGCCGTCGGGAGGCGTTTTCCCGATTGACGGACATTCTCGGCCGGAACAGTCCCCGGGAGCAGATTCAGCGAACGGCGAGACGGGTGGAAGGCTGCGAGCGAAGGCTGCAATTTGCCGTTCGGAATCAATTTCAGGCGGCGGTCCACCGATTTGAACGCCAGGTGGACAAGTTGCAGGCACTGAGCCCCCTGGCCGTCCTCCGCCGGGGGTGGAGCTTGGCATACCGGCCGGATCGCCGGGAACTGGTGCGCCACATCTCCCAGGTCTCTCCCGGGGACAATTTGCACCTCCGTCTGGCGGGGGGATGGGCCGATTGTCAAGTCTGGGGTGTCGAGGAGGAGTCGGAAGATGGCTGAAGAAGGGCGGCTGAGCGGGGAGGCGGCCGATCCCGGGGATCGGGAGTCCGGGGGGGCGCCGGCTAGCTTTGAAGAAGCCATGGAACGCCTGGAACAGGTGGTGCGGGAGTTGGAGAGCGGGGAGCTGTCTCTCGAACGGTCGATCACCCGCTTTCAGGAAGGCATGATGCTGGCCAAATGGTGCCGGGATCAATTGGATCGGGCTGAGCAGCGGATTGAAGTGTTGCTGCAGCAGGAGGGCGGAGGTTGGGAGAGCCGCCCGTTTGAGCCGCGGCCCTTGGAAGAAGAGTGAAAAGCGACGTGGAACAAGATCTGCAGGCGTTTTGGGAGGCCGGCGTCCGGACGGTGGATGAAGCCCTGGATGCTCTCATCCCGTCCGGGCAAGGGGTGGGCCGGCTGCACGAGTCGATGCGCTACAGCCTTTTTGCCGGGGGGAAGCGGCTGCGCCCATTGTTGGCCATGGCGGCCTGCGAGGCCGCGGGAGGCACCGTGCGGGATGCCGTGCCCGCGGCGTGCGCTCTGGAGTTGGTGCACACCTATTCTTTGATCCACGATGATCTTCCTGCGATGGACGACGATGACTACCGCCGGGGAAAGCCGACGAACCACCGGGTGTACGGCGAGGCCCTGGCGATTCTCGCCGGGGATGCTCTGTTGACCCTGGCTTTTTCTGCATTGGCGAAGGCTCCCTTGTCGGCGGAAATCCGGGTGCGGCTGATTGAAGAGCTGTCGGATGCGGCCGGGAAGGATGGCATGGTCGGGGGCCAGGTGATGGACGTCGACGCATCCGGGGCCGGTCTGGCCGACCCGGCGCGGTTGGCCGATCTGCACCGGCGGAAAACGGGGGCTCTCATCGTGGCCGCGGTGCGCATGGGCGGAATCTGCGCCGGGGCCGGGACAGCGGTGCTTGACCGGCTGACGGCCTACGGCCGGGCGGTGGGGCTGGCATACCAGATCGTGGACGATTTGCTGGATGTGGCCGGCGACACCGCTTTTCACAAGCTGACGTGGCCGGCGGTGTACGGAGTGGAAGGGGCGCGCAGGGATGTCGAGCGCCTGACCCGGGAGGCTCTGGATCAGATCGGCGCATTGCCCGGAAACGGCCGATATCTGGATGCCCTCGCCCGGTTTCTCGCCACCCGGGAAAGGTAGGGGCGGTTCATTGAGGCCGTCTCTTCGGCTGTGCTATAATGCTGTCAGTTTTAGGCGGTGGCGCATCCAACGGGAAAGAGGGCGGTCTGGGTGTTGTTGGACCGTGTGAACGGCCCGCGTGATCTGAAAACGTTGTCTGCGGCCGAACTCCGGCAATTGGCGTCGGAGATACGCCGGTTTCTGATCCAGCAATTGTCTGTCACCGGCGGGCATTTTGGCCCGAACCTCGGAGTGGTGGAGTTAACCCTGGCCCTTCACCGGGTGTTCGACAGCCCGCGGGATAAAATCGTATGGGATGTGGGCCATCAGGCCTATGTCCACAAAATCGTCACGGGACGGAAAGATCGGTTTCCCACCCTGCGGCAACTGGGTGGAATGGCGGGGTTTCCCAAGCGATCGGAGAGTCCCCACGACGCGTTCGGCACCGGCCATGCATCCACTTCCATTTCGGCGGCGCTGGGTATGGCCGTCGCCAGGGATCTGAAGGGAGAATCCCACCACGTGGTGGCGGTGATCGGCGACGGGGCCATGACCGGCGGGATGGCTTTCGAGGCTCTCAACCACGCCGGTCATCTCGGCAAACGATTGATCGTGGTGCTGAACGACAACGAGATGTCCATTGCCGAAAACGTGGGCGCCATGGCGGACTACCTGTCCAAATTGCGCACCGACCGCACGTATTCAAAGATGAAAGCGGAGGTCGAGCAACTGCTCAAACGCATTCCGTCCATCGGCGGGAAGGTCGCCCGGACATTGGAGCGGGCCAAGGACAGTGTCAAATATTTTTGGGTTCCGGGGATGTTGTTTGAGGAGTTGGGCTTTACGTATTTCGGCCCGGTGGACGGCCATGATCTGGGAGCGCTGACCGCCATGCTGGAACGGGCGAAGCGATGCGCGGAGCCGGTGGTTCTCCACGTCGTGACCCGAAAAGGCAAGGGATACGGTCGGGCGGAGAAAGCGCCCGATAAGCTTCACAGCGTGACGCCCTTCAACCCGGCCACCGGTCAGACGGTCAAGAGCGCCAAACCGGCGTCCCCCAGTTATACCAGTGTGTTCGGGGACGCCATTGTGGAGCTCGCCGAGCAGGATCCGCGCATCGTGGCCATTACGGCGGCCATGCCGGGGGGGACAGGGCTCACCAAGTTTGCGGCTCGTTTTCCCGATCGGTTTTTCGACGTCGGCATCGCCGAACAGCACGCGGCGACGTTGGCGGCGGGATTGGCGGCCTCCGGAATGCGTCCGGTGTTTGCCGTGTATTCGACGTTTTTGCAGAGGGCGTACGATCAGGTGATCCATGACATCTGTATTCAGAATCTGCCTGTGGTTTTTGCCGTCGATCGCGCGGGGTTGGTGGGAGCGGACGGAGAGACCCATCAGGGCGTGTTCGATGTGGCGTACCTGCGGGTGGTCCCGAACATGACGGTGATGATGCCGAAAGACGAGAATGAGCTTCGTCACATGTTATTTACGGCTCTTCAGCAGCCGGGGCCGGTGGCGGTGCGCTATCCTCGGGGCGAAGGGCGCGGGGTGCCGCTGGATGAGCATTGGCGGACCATTCCCGTGGGCGAATGGGAAGTGATGCGCCTGGGCTCCGCTCCGGCGGCGCTCGTGGCCCTGGGCCCGATGGTGGCCGTGGCGGAAGAGGCGGCGGATCTGCTCGCCGGGGAGGGCATTGATCTCACTCTGGTGAACGCCCGTTTTGTGAAACCGCTGGATCGAGACCTCATTCTTCGCCTGGCGGGGGAAGGCTGTGCCCTGGTGACCGTCGAGGAGGCGGCGCTGGCCGGAGGGCTGGGTTCGGCGGTCTTGGAAGTGTTGGCTGCGCACGGGCTCTCGGGGGCGCAGGTGCGGTGCGTGGGGGTGCCCGACCAGTTTGTTCCCCACGGAAGCCGCGGAGAATGCCTGCGTTTGGTGGGCCTGACGGCGGAGCGGGTGGCCGAAGTGGTGAAGGACGCGTTACGCACCGGAAGGATGTTTCGGGATCGCGCCGGCGAGCCCGGCACCGGCGCGGCAGATGTGCCCCTTGGGAGATCCGGGGGTTGAGGAGCCGATGGCCGCGGCGGATCGCGAACGGGCGGATGTTTTGCTGGTGGAGCGGGGACTGTGTCCAAGCCGCGAACGGGCCAAGGCGGCGATCATGGCCGGCAGGGTATTCGCGGGCGGCCGGCGAGTGGATAAGGCGGGTATGTTGATTCACCGGGATGAATCCCTCGAGGTGAGGGGAGAAGATCATTCCTTTGTCGGCCGCGGGGGTCTGAAGCTGGACAAGGGGCTGAAGGTGTTCGGGATCTCGGTGCGCGAGCGGGTGGTGGTGGATGTGGGGGCCTCCACCGGAGGTTTCACCGACTGCCTCCTTCGCCACGGAGCCCGGTTGGTCTACGCCGTGGATGTGGGGTACGGTCAATTGGCGTGGCGGCTGCGCAACGATTCCCGAGTCATTCCGGTGGAGCGCACCAATGCCCGCTATCTGCGCCGGTCCGATTTGCCCGGTCCGGATCCGGAACAGGCGGTGATGGATGTTATCTTTTATTTCGGTCCGGCTGATCCTGCCGGTTCTGTGGCGGCTGTTGCCCGTGGAAGCGGACTTGATCACTCTGATCAAGCCCCAGTTCGAAGCGGGAAGAGAAGCGGTGGGCAGCAAGGGGATTGTCCGTGATCCCGCGACCCACATCCGTGTTCTCGAGAAAGTGCTCACCGCCGCCGAAAACGAAGGGTTCGCGGTGAAAGGGTTGACGTTTTCGCCGATCACCGGCGGAGAAGGCAACATTGAATTTCTGGCCCACCTGCACAGGCTGGACCGGGGGGGCGCGCCGGGATCGCGGTGGAGGCGGGATGTCTCCGCCGTGGTCGAGGAAGCGCACCTGGCTTTTCACGGGACCGCACGGAGTAAACACGGGGAGGAACGGACGTGATTCGGTCTGTGGGCCTGGTTGTGAATTTGGATAAACCCCGGGCGACGGAGATCGCCGAAACCCTGATTGAGTGCATTCGGGCCAGGGGGTGCGAGGTGGTCCTCGACCCCAAAGCTGCCGAGGCCGTGCGCCGGCCGGGGTTGGGGGCGCCGTTGGAGACCTTTCCGGGCCATGTGAATGTGGTTTTTATTCTCGGAGGAGACGGAACATTTCTCGGATTCGCCCGTCGATTCGCCCCTTTCGGATTGCCCCTTCTCGGGTTTAACCTGGGGCATTTGGGTTTTCTCTCGGAGGCGGAGCCGGAAGACTTGGATGAGACTGTGGATCGGGTGGTGCAGGGCGATTTTGAGCTGGAACAGCGGATGATGATTGAAGCCGAGGTGTGGCGGGAAGGGGCGGAAAGTGAACATCTGTTGGCTTTGAATGATATCACGGTGGGGAAGGGGGCGCTCGGCCGGATGGCGACCCTGCGCGTGGAGGTCGATGACCAATATGTGGATCAGTACGCCGGAGACGGGCTCATCGTATCCACGCCCACCGGGTCGACGGCCTACTCCCTGTCCTGCGGCGGGCCGATCGTCGCACCCCAGGCGGAGGTCATTCTGTTGACTCCCATTTGTCCTCATACCCTCAGCACCCGGCCGATGATCGTTCCGGCGGATCGGCGGATCCGAATTGAGGCCCGGGCCAACCACCGGGATCTCGGTTTGTCCGCGGACGGCCAGGTGTCCGTTCGGCTGCGGCCGGGCGACGACATTGTTGTCCGCAAATCCCTTCATTACACCACTCTGATCAAATGGCGGGAGCGCCAGTTTTTTGACGTGTTGCGCCAGAAACTCCGGGGAGCGGAGGCGCCGTGAAATGAAAGGCCAACGGTTGATGAAGATCCGGGAACTGGTGACCGCCCGTGCCATCGAGACCCAGGAAGAACTGGTTCAGGCTTTGCGGGAATGTGGGTTTCAGGTGACCCAGGCCACGGTCTCCAGGGACATTAAAGAATTGCAATTGATTAAAACCCCCACCGGCGACGGACGGTATGTCTACGCCCTGCCTCCGGAGCCTTCCGTGAACAGCGAGGCCCGATTGCAACGGATGCTGCCCGAGAGTTTCGTGGCCTTGGATCGGGCGGAGAATCTCATCGTGATGAAAACCCTCCCGGGGAATGCCCATGCCGTGGCCGCCTTGGTGGATGCGGTCGGATGGCCGGAGATCATGGGGACCATCGCGGGCGACGACACCATCCTCGTGATCTGTCGTTCGGCCAAACAGGCGATGATCGTGGAACAGCGGTTTCACGAAATGGTTTGAAACCGGACTGGGAAAGGGGCGAGAGCGCCATGCTGGCGTCGCTGACGGTTCGCCATTTTCTGTTGATCGATGAGGCTCAGATCGCCTTTGAGAACGGGTTCCACGTTTTAACCGGGGAGACCGGAGCGGGAAAATCGATCTTGCTGGATGCCCTGGGCCTCATCCGGGGAGGGCGTGCCTCGGCCCAGTGGGTTCGTACCGGGGCTGAGCGTGCGGTGGTGGAAGCCGTGTTTTCGGTGGAGGGGCGGTCCGACGTTCGAGAGTGGTTGGAGGGGATGGGATTCGACCCGGGCGATGAACTCTTGATGGTGCGAGAGGTGACCCGCCAGGGGAAAAGCATCTGCCGCATCAACGGGCGCACGGCCACCGCGCAGATGATGCGCGAACTCACGGGCCGGCTCGTTGATGTCTACGGCCAGCACGAGCATCAGGGACTCCTGCAACCCGAGCGGTACGGCCGCATGCTGGACGGCTACGGTGATGAAGAGCACCGGAGGCTCCTCGCCGATTACCGCCATACATACAGCCGTTTTGTTCGGGCCAGGAAAGACCTTCAGGAGGCCCGGCTCGGGGAAGAAGAACGGCTGCAACGAATCGACTGGTTATTATATCAATTAAGAGAAATCGAAGATCTCTCTCCCAAGCCCGGGGAAGAGGAGGAACTGGAGGCGGAGTTCCGCCGTCTCAGCCACGCCGAGCGGATCTTGGAGGATGTTTCCCGGGCGTACGGCCTACTTTACGAGGAGGGGGACGGCGGGCGACCCGCCGTGGATCTGGTGGCGGAAATCGCCGATGCTGTCGCAGGTCTGACCAAATACGATCCCGGTCTGGCGGGCATACTCGAGATGTTGGAGACGGCGGCGGCGAATCTCGGAGAAGCGGCCCACGAACTTCGCCGGTACCGGGACGGGGTGGAGGCGGACCCGCAGAAACTGGCCCTGGTGGAACAACGGCTTCACCAACTCCGACGTCTTTTGCGAAAATACGGGGGATCGGTGGCGTCAATTTTAGAATCCGCGGCAACAATGGAAGAAGAGGTTTCCCGCCTTCAAAATTACGAAGCGGATTTGAACCGGCGATCCGAGGTTTGTGCTCAGGCGCGGGAGGAGATGGTCTCCTTGGCTCGACAACTGTATGGACGGCGCGTCGCCCTGGCCGAGGAGATTCAGGGAAAAGTTCAGGAACAGTTGCGCCAGCTGGCCATGCCCAGGGCCAGTTTCATCATCGACGTCCGGTGGCATGGCGACCAAGAGGAAGGATTCGGGGGCGACGGCGCCGATCGGGTGGAGTTTCTTTTCTCGGCCAATCCCGGCGAGCCGCCCAAACCGCTGTCGAAAGTCGCTTCCGGCGGCGAATTGTCCCGGCTCATGTTGGCGCTCAAAGTGGTTTTGGCGGACGCGGACGATGTCCCCACCCTGATCTTCGATGAGGTCGATGCGGGCATGAGTGGACAGGCCGCCGTCTCGGTGGGGGAGAAATTGGCGGAAGTCGCCCGGCGGCGTCAGGTGATCTGCGTGACCCATCTGCCTCAAATCGCGGCGCTGGCAGCCGGCCACCACCGCATCCGGAAAGAGCAGACGGATGAGTCCACCGTCACGGTGGTCGAACCGCTGGACGAACGGGGCCGGATTGAAGAGGTCGCGCGGATGTTGGCGGGCTCAGGTGCCACGGACATCACGGAACAGCAGGCCAAGGAAATGTTGGAACGCCGCTTTGTTCCGAGGGCGGGGGCCGGGAGGCACCCGGGATGAAACAGGCGGATCCGGCCACATTGCACGGCGGTGCCAGCTTTTTCGCGGCATAGACGGGGGCGCGAGGAGGGCAGGTTATTAGCACGCACAGACGCCTAACCTGCGGTGGAGGTGCATCAGAGAAAGGGAGTGGAACGGCGTGGCACACCAGCGTCGGAAGTGGGTCGGTCTGCTTTTGGCAACCCTGATCGTCGTGCTGTGCTTCTGCCCTCCGTTCAGCGGGTGGCTTCGTCTTCCCGACACCATGGAAACCGTGGTGGGTTCCTCGGTGGCGTTGCAGACGGGTGTCCCGGGCCGTCTGGTTTCCGGTCCGGGCGACGGTGTGGAAATCCGGGAAGCGGCTGCGGGCACGTGGCGGCTCCATGCGACACAGCCAGGGAGAACCCACGTTGACCTGGAAGTGTTCGGCATTCCGGTCCGACAGATGCGAATCCAGGTTCTCCCCGACTGGAAGGTCATTCCCGGCGGACAATCCATCGGGGTGCGGCTTCGTTCGAAAGGGATCATGATCGTTGGGTACAATCTGATCCAGGCGGGGAACAAACAGGTCTCGCCCGGAGAACAGGCGGATATCAAGGTGGGCGACCGGATTGTGGAAATGGACCGGCGTCCGGTGAGGTCCGTGGAGGAAGCGGCCCAGCGAATCCGCCAAGCCGGCGAGGCGGACCGAGACCTCGAACTCACCTTGGTCCGTCAAGATCAATCGTTTCATGTGAAGGTTCACCCCGTGTACGACAAGGACCAACACACCTACCGAATCGGCCTTTACATCCGGGATTCCGCGGCCGGGGTGGGTACCTTGACCTTTTACGATCCCGAACACCGGGTGTATGGAGCGCTTGGCCACGTGATCACCGATGTGGATACCGGCCAACCGATCGAAGTGGGAGAGGGGCGGGTGCTTCATTCCTCCATCACGTCCATCGATAAAGGGCAAAACGGCCAACCGGGCGAAAAACGAGGCCAGATGGTCGATGAGCACCACGTGCTCGGCGATGTGAAAACCAACTCTTCCTTCGGTATCTTCGGGTACATGGATCACCCGCCCGATCACGGCATGTACGACCAGCCCGTGCCTGTGGCGCCGGCGGACCAGGTTCATCCGGGGCCGGCCAAAATCCTGACTGTGGTCGACGGTCAGAAGGTAGATGCCTTCGACATCGAAGTGGTCAGTGTCATGAAGCAGCGGTATCCGGCCATTAAGAGCATGGTGCTCAAAGTGACGGATCCGAAGCTCCTGGCGAAAACCGGAGGCATCGTGCAAGGAATGTCCGGGAGTCCCATTCTTCAGGATGGGCGGCTGATCGGCGCGGTCACCCACGTCTTTATCAACGATCCCACCCAGGGGTACGGCGTATTCGCAGAATGGATGATGAGGGAAGCGACCCGGGATGTCGAGGACACCGCAACAGCGGCCTGACGGCTTGAGGTCGACGGCCCCCGCACCTGCGGCGGGGGTTTCCGCGCGTTCCATGCCCCTCAACCGGTGCGCATGTTCAACCGCAGCCTGTCGGCCACCATGGCGATGAATTCGGAGTTGGTGGGTTTACTCTTGCCGACGTTGACCGTGTATCCGAACACCGAGCCGATGGCATCGACATTGCCTCTTCCCCAAGCGACTTCGATGGCATGGCGAATGGCTCGTTCGACCCGGGACGGTGTCGTATTGTACTTTTCCGCAATGCGCGGATAAAGAATTTTGGTAATGGAACCGAGAATTTCCACATCTTGGTACACCATCGAAATGGCTTCGCGCAAATATTGGTACCCTTTAATGTGCGCGGGAACTCCTATCTCATGAATGATCTGCGTGATGTCCGCATCGACGTTTCGCTTTCCGACCGTCGGCCAGGCGGTTCCGCCCAATGGGGGTGCACCGGCGGCCGGCGTCGGCCCGGACATCACCTGTCGGATGCGATTGGCGAGAATCTCCATGTCAAACGGCTTTAAAATGTAGTATGCGGCCCCCAAATCGACGGCCCGTTTGGTGATTCCCTCTTGGCCGAATGCGGTCAACATGATAAATTTCGGCGCGTTCGCGGAGTCGAGTTGGTGAACTTTTTCCAGTACACCGATGCCGTCCAGAACCGGCATGATAATATCGAGAATCACCACGTCGGGTTGCAGCGCTTCAATGGAATCGACGACTTCCCGGCCGTTGAAAGCCAGCCCGACCACCTGCATATCCGGAAGGGTATCGATATAATCCTGAAGAAGCTGTGCAAATTCTTTGTTATCATCACCTATCAACACATGAATGGGCGCCACGGTTCACCTGGCCATGAGGGACCAGGTTCTACACCTCCTTCGTTGACGATCTATCCAACCGAGGGGGGGTGAGCCGCATGTGGTTGCACACCGTAATCCATTCGACGCCCGCTCCGGAGTTCCTTCCCCCGAGGAGAAAAATTTACCGGAGGGCGGGGATCGTTGACCGACCGGATGTGCTTCTGTATGGTAGTGGTCGGAGGAGGAGTGAACCATGACTCGGATTGTTCCGGATCCACACTTTGATCCGTGGGAGGCCCTGTTGTCTCGAAACAGCGGCGGTGAGGTATGCCTTACCAGTATTGAAGTGACGGTGACCCAACAGTGCAATTTGCGCTGTGAACATTGCGCGGTGGGGGAGACACTGACGCCGACCGAAATTCGCCCTCAGATCGGGCCGCTGTTGCGGCGGCTGGACGAGATCGAGGGCCTCAAGACCCTGAGCATCACCGGCGGCGAGCCGAGCTACCGGCAGGATCTGGTCGATGAGGTGGTGCTTCCCCTGTTGGAATACGCCAAAACCCGAGGTTGTTTCACTCAGGTGAACACGAACCTGACGTTGGATATTCAGCGCTACCGGAAAATCGCCCCGTTTGTCGATGTCCTGCATATTTCGTACAATTATTTGACTGTGGACGATTTCATCGACATTGCGTTTGCCGGCATGCGACGCCCCCCTTCCCGGAAAACGGCGGAAACCCTTTTTCGCCGTTTGGAGGACAATACGAGGCAACTCTCCGCCGACGGGACCTTTGTCTCGGCGGAGTCGATGATCAGTCCCCGCACCCAAGGTCGACTGGTCCGAATCCACCGGCGCCTGGCGGAATTGGGTGTTCGCCGCCACGAGGTCCATCCGCTGTACCCCAGCGATTTTGCCCGAGGGATGAAGTTGTTGGATCTGGACGAATTCCGGAAAGAAGTCGACGCGCTTTTAAACGAGAGAGACCCCGGGATGTGGATTCTGTTCGGTACCTTTCCTTTTTACCCCTGCAGTGATGATCCCAGGGACCGGGAACTGCTGCGGAGGATCGCCCGGGAACCGGGGGTCACCCTCCGCAACGACCCGGATGGCCGGTGTCGTCTCAATGTGAACCTCTTCGATGGGGGCATCTATGCGACCGACTTCGCCGACTTGAGCGTGATCGGAGATTGGCGCGAGGAGCCCATTGAGGCGGCATTTCGCCGGTGGCGCGATCGGTGGACCCGGGGACGCCTCGGTTGCTCCTGCCCTCATGTGGGATGCTTGGGCCCGAACGTGCTGGTGGCGGACAGCTACTACCCGGGGGTCGATTTTTCCTCCCGGAGGGCCCCGGAGGATCCGGCTTGGGAGGGCCGGTACGCCCTCACCGACCCGCAAAGGGTGCCCATCCGAAGTACGTGATGGCCGTTTCCACGGTGAGCTTTCCACCGCCGCCGGAGGCTACGGCCACACAGGGCAGACCGGGACCGAGCAGTCCGGCAACCGCCGGGCCCGTTTCCTCGGCCATCCAAGGCCCAAAGGCGGGTCCGACGTCGGTCAGGGTTTCCCCTTGGAGGCGCCAGCCGATCCAACGTCCGTCGGACGGCATATATCCCACGAGAACCGGAACCTGCCGGTTCACCTCACTCCCGGGAATGGGGATGACCCGAAGGCCCGGCGGGAGTGCGGCCCGGGAGGATTGCAGGATTTCCCGTCCATTCCACCTGTAGAGCAGCAGGTCACCCGAGACGGGATCATATTGTCCCAACTCAGGAACCGTGAGAGGTGTGCCTGTTGTTCCGAGGTCCCAGGCAAACCATTCCGGAGGCGTGGAGCGGCCGGCCGTTTCGGCGCCCGTCAGGCGAATGGCGGGTGAGACCTCAGTGATCCCCGGTCCCAGTGCATACAGTTCCACCGTCCCCGATGCATGGATGACGGCCAGCGACGGCCTCCCGCCGAGAAACCGGCTGGACACAACCCGGTCCCCCGGGGAAAAGGAGAGGGCGAGGGGCTGTGCGGGGCCAAAAGATGTTCCGAGAGACCGACAGACGTAGATCCGGCCCCGGGCGGCGATCACCAGATCGTCCCGACCGTCTCCGTCGATATCCACGGCAGCCAATCCTTGGACCCGGATATCCGCCGGGACTTGCCTCCACAGCGCCGGCGACGCGGCAGGAGAAGTGCGCAGCCAATCGCGGTCGGAAGGCGTGACCCAAATCTTTCCGGTTCCCGGATCGGCGGTGATCCAGTCCTCGTTCCGCCGGCCCCTGGGGCGGCCGACGGTCAGCACGTCGCCGGGCAGGTCATACCGCCAGGCGGGCTGGAGCGGAACCACTTGATGCAGGGATTCAAAGACATAGCCTTCTCTTTGCAGTCCGTACACCAATTGGTGTAGGTACGATTCCCGGTCCGGTCGATACCGATATTCGGGAAGACCGTCCCGCCACACCGGACGGCCGGCCTCCGTCACCGGTTCGAGAAAGGAAAATTCCAGGACCGGATGATAGTACAGGCTCCCCAACCCGTCGAAAACAGACGCTTTGGTGAGGATTCGACGGACCGATGTCTCCGGTTGGTCGGACCGTACGTACCCCAAAGGTGTTGGGACATACACCGCTCCCCGGGTGCCTCTGCCGGCGGCCCCATCCAGCGGGACCACGTCTTTCAGGGAGCGCAGATGGGTCCGGTCCGGTTCGTAGAGAAGTCCGAACTGGTCCTGAAAAGCCTGTTCCTGTTGAACGGTCGCCGCATAGTGCGGCGTTTCCCAAAACCCCGGAGCCAACCCGGCTGCTGCGAACGAACGGACGCTATCGGCCATGCGGCCGGCGGCGTACTCCGGGGAACGGGTCTCGGGTTGACCCGGAACGTCGAATTCTCGTCCGATGGTGGTAATGGTTTCGGGATGGCGCCAATCCGGCTGACCGAATTGGTGAGTGTATCCGTGCATGCCCACCACGGCCCCATTGGCGCAAGCCCAGCGCAACAGGTGGACAAACGCGGATGCATCCGGGGAGGTGATGTCATAGATCGTCGGCCGGCCGGAATCGTCGGCTCCCACATACCTGGGCACCACCGTGATTTGGTACGGTACGCGTTCGGCACGGAGAAACTCCAATACGGCCCGCAATCGGCCCAGATCGTCCGGCGAGTGATACGGGGGGCCCGCGGAGACGTCCTCCAATCGCAGCAGGGCCACATGCCGGTGATCCGGCCAAAGGCCCTGATAGACCGACATCGCGGTTTGCACCGGTATGAAAATGAAAAGCAGAAGGATCACGGCGATTCGGATTCCCTGGGTGTGACACTGTCTCACAGAACCACCTCAAGCCAAGTCCACGCGACTCGCATGGTTCTATCTTAACACAGCCGGCGGAGCGGAAGGGGAGTTGCCTTTTTCCACCCTTCCTTTCGAATAGGGCCGCCGGTCCGATGGCACACTGAAGCCAGTCGAGGCCGGCAGTCGGAGGGAGGGACGGCCATGGCCGTTGTGCGCAGACGTCGAACGGCTTTTGTGGTGGCGGCCGTGATTTTGGCCGCAGCGGCGACGGGATGGGCGGGAGGGGGAGTCGGCCGGCCCGTTCAGGTCCCCGCCGGGCCACCCCTGGATCATACGCCGTACAGCGCCGCCCACATCGCTTCCCGGGACGTGGCGGTGACCGCCTCGCTGGCCGTGGCCCGCGCCAAAAAGGAGATGGCGGCCTGGAAGGTGGCGTCCCAGGGTGCGGCGGGGGAGGGCGAGAGGCTGCTGCGGCAGCGGTTTTCGGAACGGCGGGGTTATCTCGGCGCCACGTGGTTTCCGCCGTCCGGTGCACCCTTGCGCTCGGGGGTTCCGTTGAACGAATCGGACCTCGCCGAGGTGCGAACCGGGGTGGACAAGGGAGGGGGGTGGTACGTGGGGCCGGCCCGGGCCGACGGTCGGGGCCGGTTGTACTGCCCTGCCGGATCGAGGCACCCGGACGGGCTGTTGGCGTTGGGGATCTCGTTGGACGCGGTTCAGGGCGTGGCCGCCGGATACGAAAAGATATTCGGCGCCACCACCAGTCTTCACGCGCCGGGCAGGGCTCCTCTTCTTTTGACCGGTCGCCGGGTGTCGCCGGAGGGGCCGCGCCCCGGGGCTCGCGGGTCGGTCAAACACGGGGAGGCGGGGGTTCATGCCCAGGCGGCGGTGGACGGGACCGATTGGCACGTACGGGGCGGCGAAGGCCGCTTGGCACCCTCCGCGCCGCATCGGGACGGGGAGTGGATCGTTCAGTTTTCCGGGGTTCTCCATTCGTCGGAGTTGCGGGAACTGGAAAGGCTCACCCGCGGACGCGTGGTGAACGGGGACGGAAGGGGGGCCTACGTGTTTCGGTTCGACCGGCCGGAGGACATGAACGGCGCGGCACCGGTATTCCGGGCCAAAGGTGCGAAATATATGGAACGCCACGGGGTTGTCCGTGCCAGCGGGACGCCGGATGACCCGCTTTATCGGCCGTATCAGTGGAATATGCCGATGATCGACGCGGAGAACGCCTGGCGGTTGACCACCGGAAATCCGGGAGTGGTGGTGGCCGTGGTGGATACGGGGGTGGACCGGGGCCATCCGGACCTGCAGGGACAACTGCTGCCGGGTGTCAATCTGCTGGACCCGTCCAGGCCGCCCCAGGATGACAACGGGCACGGCACTCACGTGGCCGGGGTGATCGCCGCGCTGTCCAACAACGGGGAGGGAGTGGCCAGTCTGGACTGGAACGGCCGGGTGATGCCGGTCAAGGTTTTGGATAAGGACGGCGCAGGGTCCGCGTTTGACGTGGCCCGGGGCATTGTCTGGGCCGCGGATCACGGAGCCAATGTGATCAACCTTTCCCTGGGTCAACCCGAGGATTGCCAGTACTTGCACGAAGCCGTCCGCTACGCGACCGGGAGAGGCGTGTTGGTCGTCGCCGCCATGGGCAATGAAGGCACCGATGCGCCCGAGTACCCCGCGGCTTATCCCGAGGTGCTTGCGGTGACGGCGGTCGACCCCGGAGGGGTTTTCGCCCCTTTTTCCAGTTACGGTCCTCATGCCGGTGTGGCCGCCCCGGGGGTGTCCATCGCCAGCACCTATACCGGCGGACAGTATGCCGCTCTGTCCGGGACGTCGATGGCCGCCCCGCACGTGGCGGGCCTGGCCGCCCTGGTGTGGACCGAAAATCCGCATCTGACCGCCGGCCAGGTCCGGGACATCATTCAGCGGACAGCGGTGGACGCCGGACCGCCGGGGAAAGATCCCCAGTACGGTTCCGGAGTGATCAACGTTGGTGCCGCTGTACGCAGTGCACGGCCGAGCGGCGGACTGTGGAATATCTTCCCCTGGTGGCCCTGACCCGGCGCGCCATCGTTTCTACGAGCGGTTTCGATCCGGCCGGACGCGGCGGACCCACCAGAGTCCGGCCGTCGCCGCGACCAACGTCGCTATGCCGATCCACAGGGAGGCGTGGCGCATCCAATGACTCACCAGGTGCCACCTGGGACCGAGCAGGCGGCCCAGGAACAGGAACGCCAATATCCACAGCGCCGCACCCGGGTACGCCCATTGGGCAAAACGTGGGAACGCCATGCGGCCGATCCCCGCCGCGTAAGCCGCCACGTGGCGAATGCCAGGCATAAAATAGGCAAAAAACAAGGTCCATCCACCGTACCGTTCCAGCCACCCTGCGGCAAAAGCGAGCTTCCCGCCGCCGGCCGCTTTCCGGAACAATCGATCCGCCAAGGGACGAAACACCCCGCGCCCCATCAGGTAGCTCAAGGTGATGCCCGAGCAACTCCCCAAAAAAGCGGACATGGCCGTTCCCGCCAGATGAACGGTACCTTGCCAAGTCAAAAATCCGGCAAAAGTGAGGAGAACCTCGTCCGGAACCGGGACGCCGACCAGGCCCGTGGCCAGAATCAACGCCAGGGCCGCATATCCGTGTTCAGCGACGAATTGCAACAGATCGGTGCTGTGCAAGGTTTCTCTCCCCGGCTTCAGTTGCGGCGGCCGGTGGAATCTTGTTCATCCAGAGGCTCCACCCGCCATCCGATCAACAGTTTTTGAAGGTGTGGATCGGTGATGCGAAGACGCACCGGCGCCGCCCTGTCGGGGGCCGGCCCGCCCGGCGCATCGAAGAGGTCGTCCATGTCCCGAAGGATGCCTTCCACATCCAACCCCATGTGCACAGGCTGGTGCGGGGCGAGATACGCTTTTGCGGTCCGCCATAATTTCCGGGCTCCGCCGAGGTTCCCGCTTTCGAGGTGGTAAAGAGAAACCGCCGTTTGGATGAGTCCCTTGAGGAACGGTGGGCGGCCTTGTTCCATCCACAGTTGTTCTCCATATTCGTGGCAGTCGTAGAATGCTCGTTCGACATTGAAGAGATAAACGAAATCCACAAAATACCGGGGATAAGCGGCCATACACGCCCCTCCGTCGATCCTCTTCCCCCAAATTATAAGGGATGGCGCCCGGTTTGGCATCCGCTTTTCCGAAGATGCCTTTGGCAGGATCCGATTTTTCCAGTACAATACGGGCAAGGGTATATCAACGGGCCATTCCACAGCCCCGAGGAGGGATTTTGCATTGGTCTATGACACCGTCATTCTGGGCGGAGGTCCCGCCGGCTTGTCCGCTGCGGTCTACGCCCTGCGTTCCGGCCTGAACACCCTGCTGGTGGAACGCGGCCTTTACGGAGGACAGATGCAAAACACGGAGGAAATCGAGAACTACACCGGATTCACGTCGATCCTGGGTCCGGAGTTGTCGGAGAGAATGCGCGAGCACGCCCAGACGCTCGGATTGCAAACGGAGTTGGGGGAAGTGGAAAGCCTGGAGTTCGGTCCGCCTGTGCATCGGGTGCACCTGATTGGGGGCGGCGTCCTGGAAACCAAGACGGTGATTATCGCCACCGGTTGTGAACCGAAGAAATTGGGAATTCCCGGTGAGAGGGAGTTTTCCGGTCGAGGGGTATCCTACTGTGCCGTCTGTGACGGGGCGTTCTTCAAGAACAAAGAGCTCTATGTCATCGGCGGCGGGGACTCGGCTTGTGAAGAGGGCGTGTACCTGACCCGCCACGCCGCAAAAGTGACCATTGTTCATCGCCGGGAGAAGTTGCGGGCCCAGCCGGTTCTTCAGGAACGGGCCCGCAACAATGAAAAGATTTCGTTCTTGTTCAACCGGCGACCGGTGGAAATCCAGGGGGATCGAAAAGTGGAACGCCTGGTGTTCGCCGACACCGTCACGGGCGAGGTGCAAACGGTTCCCGCCGATGGCGTGTTTATCTATATCGGGTTGAAACCGAACACCGAATTTCTTCAAGGGACTTCGCTCATCAATGCCGAGGGGTGGATCCCCACGGATGATCGGCTCCGCACCTCGGTTCCCGGAGTGTTCGCGGCCGGGGACGTGCGGGACACGTGGCTGAGGCAGGTGATCACCGCGGCTGCGGACGGAGCGATGGCCGCCATGTCGGCTTACCATTACGTGGAAGAACAATCCTGACCCTCCGCCGTCGTCATCCCGGGGCTTTTTCGCTCCGGGATTTTTGATCCGGGGGGGGGGGCGGGACCGGCACATCGGGACAGATGAATGGGCGCCGGAGTCCCCGGTCGGGGCTCGACGGCCGGTGATCAATGGAATCGCAAGAGAAAGGGTCCGCGCTTTCGCTTCATTCCGGGGCTTGCTTTTTCGGGGGCGAGTTCGCTTGATGAGCGGATCGTGTATAATGGGAGGCAGGTCCGGCCCGATGCCCGGCGCCGGGCGGTTACTCACGGTCTTTGTCCTCCGAATCGGACGGCAGGGCCATCAGAAATAACCATTCGAACAAAGACACGCCTGCGACGAAGGCGACGGTATGGATGGCGGAGGTTTTCAGATCGACGGGGCGGATGTCGTCAAAGTAATACAGCCGGCGCATGTCCGGACTGAGAGATTGTTCCCACTGCCAGGTGCGCACGTCGCGGACAAAATACCCGACGGCGATCGCCACCAGGATGACTGTGACGATCAAAGACACTTTTCGCACCATGGCCGATCCTCCTTCGTCCAACGAGCTCATACAAAACATATCATGAAAGCGAAAAAGATGCCATGTCTGGCGGGTGAGGCGAGTGGGATGACGCCGGGGAAGCGGACGAAGCGTCTGTGGCTGGCCCTTGTTCTGGTGGTTCTGGCTGCGGTGGGGTATTACGGCATTGGGCTGGCTCGATTCTTGTCCGGCATTTCCGACGGAGCGGAGCCGGGCTCCTGGCCTTCCGGCGATGTGCGTGTGCTTGTTCTCGGGGTGGACAACCGGGGGCAAGATCCGCACCCCCGCTCGGACACCATGTTGCTGCTGGACATCCCCCAGGACGGCCGCGGGGTGACCGTGGCGTCGATTCTCAGAGATACCTGGGTTCCGATCCCAGGGGTGGGGCGGGAAAAGATCAATGCCGCTTATGCCGTGGGTGGGCCCGATTTGGCCAGAAAAACGGTCGAAGCGTGGCTGGGTACGGAGATTCCGTATTATGCGGTCACCGACTTTGAGGGGTTCATTCATATCGTGGATGCCCTGGGCGGTGTGGACATCGATGTGGAGAAGCCCATGGACTATGTGGACGACGGACGGTACGACATTCACCTCAAACCGGGACTGCAACATCTGGATGGCGCCCAGGCCCTGGGATACGTCCGTTTTCGCCATGATGCGCTCGGCGACTACGCCCGGACGGAACGGCAGCGGAAGTTCGTCCAGGCGGTGATCCAACAGATGGTTCGCCCGCAAAATCTCGCACGTCTCCCAGGGGTCCTCGCGTCGGTCCAGCCCTACGTACACACCAATCTCTCGTCGGGGGATCTGCTCCGACTGGGCTGGCGCTTGTGGCAGGATCGGGGAGACGGGATGGCGCAACTGCAACTGCCGCCGCCGGACGCCTTTCGGGAGGCTTGGTCGGCCGACGGCCAGAGTATCTTGATCCCCGATACTTCCGCGGTGCGGATGTACGCTCAGCAACATCTGGATCGGGGTCCATCGCCCGTAGAGCCGGGGGGGTCCGCCGGCCCCGGCAGTCCCTCCGTCGGGAACGGGAACTCGGCCGACACCGGGGTGGTGAGCGGGGAGTGGGTGAATCTTCGCTCGGGTCCGGGCACCGAGTATCCGGCGGTGGGGCGGGTTGCCCACGGCACGTCCTTTGAGGTGCTGGACAGGCAGCCGGGATGGCTTCACATTCGGTTGGCCGACGGACGGGAAGGTTACGTCAGTGCGTCCTACGTTGAGGTAACCGGAGCGGGATCGTGACGGGGATGCGAAGAAAAACCTGTCGGGACGAGGCCCGGGTTCATCCCCGGGATGTGAGGACTCGATGACCTGAGAGGAGCGATGGAAGATGGAAGGACCGAGAGTGGGAATCGTGACGGCGGCCAGCAAAGGTCTGGGAAGGGCGGTGGCGTTGGAACTGGCGAAGTCGGGAGTCCATCTTGTAGTCGCCAGCCGGGATGCCGGGCGGATCGAGGCGGCGGCCGCAGCGATTCGCGAAGAGACCGGCGTCGAAGTGGTCCCGGCGGCGGCCGACGTCTCCTCCAAGGACGGGATCGAAAGGATCGTGCAGACGGCGGCGGATCGATTCGGCCGGGTGGACATCCTGGTCAATAACGCCGGAGGCCCTCCCGCGGGAACGTTCGAACAGTTCGACGATGCGGCCTGGTATGCGGCTTTCGAACTGAATTTGATGAGCGTGGTGCGCGCCACGCGCCTGGTTGTGCCCCTTATGAAGCGACAGGGGGGCGGGCGGATCATCAACCTCACGTCGACCTCGGTGAAGCAACCGATCCCCAATCTTGTGTTGTCCAACACCGTTCGGGCCGGGGTGGCGGGCCTAACCAAGACGTTGTCGATCGAACTGGCCCCGTACAACATCCTGGTCAACAACGTGGCCCCGGGACGAATCGACACGGATCGCGTGCGGGAACTCGACCAGATGACGGCGGATCGAACCGGCGAGCCCGTGGATCAGGTCCAGAGCCGCTGGTTCGATCAGATTCCCCTCGGCCGCTACGGTACGCCCGAAGAATTCGCGAAAGTGGTGGCTTTCTTGTGCTCTCCGGCAGCCAGTTACTTGACCGGCCTCACCATTCCGGTGGACGGGGGATTGACCAAGGGACTCTAAGTTCCACAGCGTGGGAGGTGCATGTCCGGATGAATCGCATCCAGTACCGCGGGAGATGGTATACATTTCCTGAAGCGGTGGAGGCCGGCTTTGTCCGACCCACCCGGCGCAATCGTGAGCAGGGAGGTGAGCCGAAGAAAAAGCGACCGGGCAAAAATTTGTTGCTGCGGATTCGCAAATCCCAGGATGAGACGCCGTGATTTGACAGGGTGGTGGATGTCCGTTATAATCTCCGTAATCCGATTAGGGTACTTATAGATAACGTACAGACAGGAGGCTTTCGAGGTGACGGAGAAGCGCAAGGGATTTGACACCCTGGCTCTGCACGCCGGGCAGACGGCGGATCCCGCCACAGGTTCCCGGGCGGTGCCCATTTACCAAACGACGAGTTACGTGTTCAGGGACACAGAGCACGCGGCCAACTTATTTGCTCTGAAAGAACCGGGGAACATTTACACCCGAATCATGAACCCCACCCAAGATGTGTTTGAACAGCGCATGGCCGCTCTGGAAGGGGGGGTGGGGGCCTTGGCCACGGCCTCCGGGCAAGCCGCCATTACGTTGGCGCTGTTGAACATCGCCGGGGCCGGGGATGAAATCGTCTCATCCTCATATCTGTACGGGGGAACGTTTAACCTTTTTCACCACACCCTGCGAAAACTCGGGATTGACGTAAAATTTGTCGATCCGGCGGACCCGGATAATTTCCGCAAGGCAGTGACCCCCCGCACAAAAGCCTTTTACGCCGAGACCATCGGCAATCCGAAGATCGACGTGCCGGATATTGAAGCGGTGGCCCGGACGGCCCACGAAGCCGGGGTGCCTCTGATCATGGACAACACCTTTGCCACGCCGTATCTGAACCGGCCGTTTGAACACGGAGCCGACATTGTCGTACACAGCGCCACCAAGTTCATCGGCGGCCACGGCACGTCCATCGGCGGCGTCATTGTCGACAGCGGGCGGTTCGACTGGAAAGCCAGCGGCAAATTTCCCGGCCTGGTTGAACCGGATCCCAGCTATCACGGCGTGCGTTACGTGGAAGCCGTGGGTCCCGCGGCGTACATCGTCAAGGCCCGGGTGCAGCTGTTGCGCGATATGGGTCCCGCCGTGTCGCCGTTTAATGCATTCCTCTTTCTGCAGGGTCTCGAAACCCTGTCCCTTCGCATGGAGCGCCATTCGCAAAATGCGCTGGCGGTGGCGCGGTTCCTCGAGAGTCATCCCAAGGTGCGCTGGGTCAGCTATCCCGGCTTGGAATCGAGCCCCTACCACTCCTTGGCCCGACGGTATTTGCCCAAAGGTCAGGGGGCCATCCTCACGTTTGGCATCGATGGCGGAGTGGACGCCGGGCGGGCGTTTATCGAGAATCTGGAGTTGATCTCCCACCTTGCCAACGTGGGGGACGCCAAGTCGCTGGTCATCCATCCGGCCAGCACGACCCATCAACAATTGACCGAGGAAGAGCAGCGTGCGTCCGGGGTGACTCCGGAGCTGATCCGCCTCTCGATCGGAATCGAAACGTTGGACGATATCTTGGAGGATCTCGATCAGGCTCTCCGAAAAGCGGTGAGGTAGGACGGGGAGCGGAGATCCTCGCCACTTGTCAAGCGGGGGCTTCACAGGATGTGAGCCCCCGTTTTTTGTCAATTTTTTTCCGAGGATCTCGACAGGGTTCAACAGCGTTCCCGAAGGGGATTTCCCGGCCTGCGGCGAAACAGTGAGCATACGGAAATTTGCGCCTGGGAGGGTGATCGGTATGACGAAGCGAGCCCATGTGGAAGTCAACGTAGGGTCGATCTCCCTGGTCTACGTGGGAGCCAAGGTCTCCCGGAATCTCGCGGATCGGTTCAGCCGCCGGTGTGAAGAGTTGGATTGCTCTGTCCAGGAAACCCTCACGGCGTTCATGGAAGCCTTTGTGGACGGGCCCGGAGAACCTCAGGAACCGAGGGAAAACGTCTCGAACGGATTTCCGCCGGCCGGAGACAGATGGCCTCCCACCCCGTCACCGCTGCATGAGGACTGGCCGAAAGAAGAAGATATCTGTGCGTTCTGGAAGGATATGCAGCACACGGCAGAGGGGGAGCGGGAATCCCGACTTCCTTTTGTGATTACGCCGTTTCAGAATTGATTGCACGATGCGGGAGCGGCAATGGGCCCGGTTCGCGGGCCGTCTCGCCGTCCCCCTCTCCCTGGGGATACGATTACGGAGTCACTGTGCGGCCCGGATTCACTCCCAACTGATCGAGATGGCGAAAGAGGACCACGGAAGCCGGGCCGGCTTTCTCCAGGTTGACCACAGTGTGTCGCACCGCCAAAAATCCTTCCGGATAGACCAGAGGCATCAGAGGCACTTCATCGCGGACCGCTTGATCGATCTGGCGGTAGACGGCCAGCCGGGCCGACGGGTCCTGGGTTTCCCGCGCTTGTTTGAACCACCGGTCCACCTGTGGATGATCGTATTCCTGAAAGTTATATTCTCCACGGCTCGTGAGCAGATCGGCAAAGGCGTCGGGATCCGGGCCCAGCAAATACGTATTGAGGGCCAGATCAAAATTTTTCTGCGGAGAGTCCAGGATCTGGTAAAACGTGGCGCGGTCCACCCCTTTCGGCTGCAATTGGATTCCCGCCGCCGCGGCCTGTTCCGCGAGGTCCTGGGCGATTTTTTCGGTCGTTCGGTCCGAGATGTATAACAACTGCAGGGTGAGCATCTTCCCGTCCTTGGATCGCCAGCCCGACGGGCCGAGCACATACCCCGCATTGTCCAGCAGCTTTTTCGCCGCCTCGGGATCGGGAGCGGGAGGGTTCAGATCTTCGTGCGCCCAGTTTCCGGGCGGAAAGAGCGATTGTGCGGGTGCCGCCAGGTCCGCACCGCCGAACCCTTTCACCGCCACCTCCGCCCGATCGATCACCATGGCCAGGGCTTTTCGCACGGCCCGATCGGACAATACGGATCCCCGCTGGTGCATCAACAGCGTCACCACCGATTCACTGGGGTACCGGATCAGATCGGGCTTCCCCGATGAAGTGTCTTCTCGGATCTTCACCACGTCGGCCGGAGTGGGAACAAAGACGTCGATGGTCCCGCCGGCAAAGGCGGAACGCGAATTCGACTCGGGCACAATGCGATACGTTAACTTGTCCACGCCGGGGCGACCGGCAAAATAGTCGTCAAAGCGCCTCAATTCGATACTTTGGCCGCCTTTCCACTGAACAAACGAAAAAGGACCTGAACCGATCGGGTGATCGTTAAAATGCGGATCCTTGACGTCCCGGGATCCGGAGAACGCGTGTTCGGGAAGGATGCCGACGGTGAGCGCGTTGACAAACCCCGCCGAGGGCTGAGGCAGCCGGATTTCCACCGTCTGCTCGTCCACTTGGCGCAACCGGGGCGGCTCGCCGTCCACCAAAAACAGCGGGCGATACGGCGATTCCACTTGCGGTTCAAGGATTGCCCGATAGGTAAACATCACATCTCCGGCGGTGACCGGTTTGCCGTCGTGCCATTTGACGCCGGGCCGGAGATGGATGGTGTAGGTGGTGCCGTCCGGGCTCACCGTGACTCGGTCGGCCAAGTCCGGCTGGGGCGTGCCGCCGGGACCTTCGGATTCCACGCTGTCGAACAAGGCGTGAACCACCGCCAGCGAAGACCGGTCTTCCGCGAAAATCGGATTCAGGGTCTGGGGTTCGGATGTCAAGCCGATGGCGATCTCCGTGGGCGGCGGGGGCGGGGGACTGACCGGTTTGCCGGCCAAGCCGCAGCCCCCCGCAAGCAGCGCGGCGGCTCCCGCCAGGGCCCATCGAATCCGTCTCCCGTGCGGTTTTCGCAACATCCTGCCGTACTCCTTTCCTTACCAAACGGTGCATTCCATAAAACGGACAAAATTCCGCAAGTCGCTCTTATGATAGCAGAAAAGCCCCCGGCCGTGCACCCGGGTGCACCCGGACGGGACATTGTCGGAAGTCGGGGCGGCCGGGTATAATACGGGTGATGTCCGGGGGGAACGTCACCTGGGGAAAGGAGTCGGCGACATGGTACTGTCCGGGATCTTCTTTATCATTATGGCTTTGTTTGCGCTGAAAGCCCTGATCGGGAGTGTTAGGGAAAAGGGGTGGGGACGAACGACCTATCTGTTTCTCTCGCTCATTGGCCTGGTATCCGCCGCGTTCATTAATTTTTCGGCGGCCGCGGGCCAGTGAGGGGATCGGGCGGGGATGATGCCCCGCCCGGCCGGCGGTCTGTCAACGATCGGCGGCGGGGTCGCCCGGACGATGAATGACCAGATCGCCGTCGGCGGCGGAATACTCCACCGTCAGTTTGTCTAGAAAAGTCGAAGCGAACGGATCGGCCATCACTCTTAGCCCGGACACCTCGACACATGTGTCTCCGGACCGGGTATCGTCCGGACTGAGGATGAACCTCAGGCCGCCGCATCCCGGCAGGACTTGAAGTCTCAATCCCGTCCAAGGGCGGTCCTCCGTCTTTTGCATCGCGAGAATGTGCGCTTTTGCTTCCTCGCTGATGATCATGGCGATCAACACCTCAATCCGCAACATCCCCACCATTTTATCATAATCACCAATCAACGGACGGAGGCTCCGGGAACACGGGGCGGGAATCCGCATATCGCCGAATCCGTACGCCGTTTCGACAAGTAAAATAGTGGAATTTCACCGTTGACATGGTGAAAAAGCTTCAATTATAATGGCTCTAATGGACGGGTGTTTACCGGGACAGGTACGCCTTGTGCCCCTCGTGACGTTCACGGGATGTTAGGCGGAGGGAGGGAATCAGGTGTCGGAGATTCGGGTTCGG
>JASBVV010000018.1 GCA_029960885.1 Kyrpidia sp.
GGCCTCCGGATTCGGTGGTGGGCACCCGCTGCACCCGGTGGGCCCCGCTTTCAAACTTCAGCCGGCTGTAGGCGCCCCGCCCTTGCACGGTGAAAATCACTTCTTTAAAACCCCCGAGGTCCGTGGGGTGGGCGTCGATCATCTCCACCCGCCACCCCTGGCGTTCGGCATATCGGGTGTACATGCGAAACAAATCGGCGGCAAACAACGAGGCCTCCTCGCCTCCGGCGGCTCCCCGGATTTCCACGATCACATTCTTGTCGTCGTTGGGGTCCCGAGGCAGCAGAAGTACCTGCAGCCGCGCTTCCAATTGTTCCTTTTGCCCGCTCAATGTCTCGACCTCGGCTTTGACCCATTCCCGCATTTCGTCGTCCAACCGTTCCTCAAACAGGTCTTTGGCCCCACGCAGGGCGGATACCGTTTGTTTGTATTGCCTGTAAGTCTGAACCGTTTCGTCCAGATCGGCCTGTTCCTTGGAATAGGCTTTCAACTTCTCCGGGTCGGCCAGGACGTCGGGGTCGCACAGGCGCCGGCTCAACTCTTCATACCGTTCTTCAATCGCCCGGAGTTTGTCCCACATCGTCAAATCCCCCTTTCTCCCGGTTGACCGGCCCCAACAGGACAGTATCATTATAGAAGAATTCGACGGATGACGAAACGGGGCGGCTGATGTACAATGGGGTTCGGCGTTTGGACTCGGGGGTGATGACATGAAAAGTGCGGAACTCGATCTGTTGGCGGAGGAGTTGGCCCCGGAATTGGGGGAATCCACCGAGCGGACCCGGCAATTGGTCCAAGCGGTGCATGACGGCCTCGCCCGGTATAATGCGTTGGACTGGTTTCCCAAAGAAACGGTGAGGACGACGATCCGGTCGCATCTCAAAGCGTTCTGGCCCCGATCCGGGCGTTCCGCATCCTCATAAGCGCACGAAACCGCCCTTCACATAGCGAACTGCAGACGGGAAAGCCACCGCTCGGTCACGGTGGCTTTCCCGCCGCGTGGTGCCGGAACCGGCCGGATCACCCCGGCCCCGGATAGGGAGGCGCCGGAGTGGGAGGGGTTTGTACCGGGGCCTTGGAGGGGGACGGCGCAGGGGGTTCGAGCTTCGGAGCGACCCGGGGGATCCGCCGCTCCCACTCATTGATGCGGGCGTTGAAATCCCCCACCGGGCGGCCGGCCCGGACCGCATCGGCCACATCTTCGATCTGCCGCAACAGCGCGCGATCTTCGGTGATGTGCGCCTCGGCAATCACCGGCGCCCAAACGAGGATTCGCTGGCGGATTTCCGTTTTCACCTGTTCCGTCCGTTGTGCATCCTGAATCGGGGCGGAGACCCGGATCCCGATAAACGCATGGCGATTCCGCACCACCGCCGCCGCCGATTGCACGCCGGGCACCGACGACGCAATGTCCGCCAGGCGATCGGCCAGAGCCGCATTCCCGCCGTCCACCCCCGCGCCGGATCGGGGGGAGGGCACCGTGCCCAGGTTCACCGGCGGATTGAGCACATCCTGGCCTCGGGCCCAGCGATTCCGGTCCCCGTCGCCGTCCACATCAATCCGGGCCCGATCCATCTTTGGCGCCGCCTGGGGCTGCGGCCCCGCGCCGGGCTGCCCCACCGGGCCGCAGGCCGCCGCTCCGAAGGCCAGGCCGATCATCACCGCCGTGGTTCCCACGAAGGCTGTCCCCGGACGTCTCATCACGTCACCTCCTCGCCTCGGCTTTAGGGTGCCCAGGCGAGAAGGGGTTGAAACAAAACGCGGCCGGCGTCCCGCGGGGCGGAGCCGGCCGACCGAAAGGGGCCGAAGTCGATCTCGGACAAAACGGTTTTACAGATTGTACTTTTTCTTGAACCGCTCGACCCGCCCTCCGGTATCGACAAATTTCTGTTTCCCGGTGAAGAACGGGTGACACTTCGAACAAATTTCAACCCGCAAATTCTCCTTGACCGAACCGGTTTCAAAAGATTCCCCGCAGGCGCAGGTCACCTTCGTGATCTTGAATTCCGGATGAATTCCCGCCTTCATCACCTTCACCTACCTTCCGAATCGCCGCCTGACGTGCCGCGGCAAAGCGCCATGCATGATTATATCTCCATGCTCCGCCCTTTTGCAATGGAAAATGTTCCTTGCGCTCACCATTTCGGGCGGTACTCCCGGAGATCTTTCATCATCTGTTGGAATGTTTCACGGTCCAATTCGCCGCGGGCGTACCGCTCCCGCAACAACTGTTCGGCCCGATCCGTCTGTGGCCCACCGCCCGGTCCATATCCGTACATCATCTCTCGCCATCCCCTCACTCAGGGTTTCGGGCTCAGAGGACAGCGGGCCTCGTCGCCCTCGTCTTGATTGTACCACGGCCGCGCCCTTCGTGTTCACCGGACGCGCGGTCATCGACCGGTCGCCGGTCGGCAACAAGCTTGTCGTCCATTGTGATTCGGTTTATTCTACGGATAATTGGAAAGGGTGGGACCATGCGCATTGTGATCGCCCCGGATTCGTACAAAGGCAGCCTTCCCGCCCCCCGCGTCGCCGCGGCCATGGCCCGGGCCGCCCGGGAGGTCTTCCCCCGGGCCGAAGTGGACGAAATCCCCATGGCCGACGGCGGCGAAGGGACGGCCGAGGCGCTGGCCTCCGCCACCGGGGGCCGGTTGATCACGGTGCAGGTAACCGGCCCTCTCGGCGAGCCGGTCGAAGCCGCGTTCGCCGTACTCGGGGATGGGCGAACCGCCGTCGTCGAGACGGCCCAGGCGTCCGGGCTTCCACTGGTGCCGCCGGATCGCCGCGATCCCGGGAGAACCACCACTTTCGGCACCGGAGAGTTGATTCGGGCCGCACTGGACCAAGGTTGCGACTCCCTCATCATCGGTCTCGGCGGCTCTGCGACCAATGATGCGGGCGCCGGCCTGCTTCAGGCTCTGGGCGGCCGAATCCTGGATGCAGGCGGAAACGATCTGCCCCCGGGAGGCCGGGCCCTGGCCCGGGCCGCCCGCATCGACCTGCGGAATCTCGACCCCCGCCTGGCCGCCGTTCGGGTTCGGGCGGCCTGTGACGTCGACAACCCGCTCTGTGGCCCCCGGGGCGCCAGCGCCGTGTTCGGGTCTCAGAAAGGGGCCACTCCGGAGCAGGTCGGGGAACTGGACGCGGCCCTCGCGCATTTCGGTCGATTGATGGAGAGAACCACGGGCAAATCGATCGTCAACCTTCCCGGAGCGGGCGCGGCCGGCGGCCTTGGTGCAGGTTTGGTGGCCTGGCTGAACGCTTCGCTGGAGCGAGGGGTACATCTCATCGCGGAGGCGGTCCGATTGCGCGAGCGACTGGCCGGGGCCGACCTGGTGCTGACCGGCGAAGGCAGCACGGATGGCCAGACAGCCCGCGGGAAAGCGCCCATGGGCGTGCTTGAAATCGCTGCATCAGCCGGGGTGCCGGTGGTGCTCCTGTCGGGAGGGTTGCGCGAAGGATACGAAGAGTTGCGTCGGGTCGGACCCGTGGCCTGTTTCAGTATCGTCCCCGGTCCCTGTTCCCTGGAAGAAGCCGTGGCGTCCGGTGAGACGGGCGTGTACCGCGCCGCCACGGAAATCCTCTCGGCTTGGCGAATGGCCTTGGGCCACCGGCGCGGGTAACCCAAATCCAGACGGCCGGTGACAAGCCGTTTCACGCCCGGGCGCTTCGCTCCCGAACCTCCAGGGTTGCGAGAAATTCCGCATTGGTTTTGGTGTCTTTCAGCTTCTTGATGAACAACTCGGTGAAATCCGGATTGTCGCTCATGGCGCGCCGCATGGCCCACAGGCGCTCCAACTGGTCGGGGGTCAACAGCAATTCCTCGCGCCGGGTCCCGGAACGCCGGATGTCGATGGCGGGGAAGACGCGCTTTTCCGCCAGGCGCCGGTCGAGATGCAGTTCCATGTTGCCGGTCCCCTTGAACTCCTCGTAGATGACATCGTCCATCCGGGAGCCGGTATCGATAAGGGCGGTGGCGAGGATCGTCAGGCTGCCGCCTTCTTCGATGTTCCTGGCGGCGCCGAAAAACCGCTTCGGCCGATGAAACGCGGCGGGATCGATACCGCCGGACAAGGTGCGTCCGCTGGGGGGAATGACGAGGTTGTACGCCCGGGCCAAGCGGGTGATGCTGTCGAGGAGAATCACCACATCCCTCTTGTGTTCCACCAGGCGCTGGGCGCGCTCGAGTACCAATTCCGCGACTTTAATGTGATTTTCCGGCAACTCGTCGAATGTCGAGGCGACCACTTCGCCACGGACGGAACGCTGCATGTCCGTCACTTCTTCCGGCCGCTCGTCGATCAGGAGGATGAACAACTCGATCTCCGGATAATTGGTGGCGATGCTGTTGGCAATCTCCTTCAGCAACAGGGTCTTCCCCGCTTTGGGCGGCGCGACGATCAGACCCCGCTGTCCCAGGCCCACCGGTGCAATGAGATCGATGATTCGCGCCGACAGCCGATCCGGGGTCGTTTCGAGCACCAGTTTCTTGTCCGGGAACAGGGGGGTCAGGGCGGCAAAATGAAGCCGTTCGGCGGCCGTTTCCGGGCTGGTGCCGTTCACCGCCTCCACGTGGAGCAGGCCGAAATACCGCTCACTGTCCTTGGGCGGCCGCACCTTGCCGGACACCTTGTCCCCGGTGCGCAGATCAAACCGGCGGATCTGGGAAGCGGCCACATAAATGTCTTCATTGCTGGGCAGATACCCGATGGGCCGCAAAAACCCGTATCCATCCGGCATGATTTCGAGAACGCCCTCGGCGAACATAAACCCGTCCCGTTCGGCCAGAGCCTTGAGGATGGCGAAAATCAACTCGCGCTTTTTCATCTGGCCGTAGTGGGGAATTTGATACTCTTTCGCCAGCTTGTAGAGCTCGGTGAGCTTTTTCGATTCCAATTCTGCAATGTGCAAATGCCGTCACCCGCATTCTGGATAATTTCGCTTTGCCATGGTCGTGGATCGGATGAAGTGGAGGGTTGAGAGAGGGAAAAACGGCCCGTCGACCTGCGGGGGCCGCACGCCTTCAGCGAAGAACCAGATGAGGTTTGCGG